>CAYNOM010000550.1:0-3498 GCA_964398415.1 uncultured Polyangiales bacterium
CATCGAGGGTGCAGTGATGGCTCGGCCCTAGGTCGAAGTCGCGAATGTCGCGCGCCGGGATGCACTTCGTTTCGTCACTCTGGGGCCACGGCTTCTTCACGACATAGCAGCCGTCGTCGTTCACAGGGTAGGTTGTGGCGATTCCAAAGGCGTTGGGACCGATGATGCTGCTCTGCGGGTACAGGCGCGTCACCTCACCGTCGGGTCCGCGGCAGAAGGTGTTCTTGTCGTTGCTGGCACAGCACGTGCCAAAGGAGCAAGAGAGATGCTCGAACGTGTGTCCGGGCTTGACCTCGACCTCCGTACCGGCTCGATAGTCCTGGCACAAGAAGCGATTGTCTTGGGTGATGCCACAGACGGTGCGCTGGCCCATCACGCCGATGTCCTTGAATTTGGGACCGAACTGAAAGTCCGGCTCAGCAGGCGTGGGCTGCCCGTCGTCACGGCAGAAGAGCTTCTTCGAGCTCTTGTAGATGCCGCAGAGATACTCCCGATCGACGAAGTTGTTGTTGACGACCGTGCTGTAGAGACGCGTGACGACCTTCTCCACGCCGGCGAGCTCTTCGACGTTGCCGTGCTCGTCCCAGCACAGCGTCATGCCGTCCGCACGCTCTGCGCACACCCCCGCCTCGCCGACGCGAACCTCGTTGAACTTCCCCTCGGGGTTGAAGAACCCGGGGCGCGCGAGGCTCGAGCACGACATCTTGCCGCGCTCGGTGATGCCGCAGCTGATCGGGCCCCCGGCGGCGAGCTCGCGGTAGGTCGTGAGACGCGGCAACAGCTTGTTCGCGAGCGAACCGCGCTCGTGACCGAAGAAGATGCCATTCGGCGAGGTGTCGGTGTTGGGCGGAACGCCGTGCTCGCCCCAGCAGGAGATCTTGCCGCTCTGGGCCACGGCACAGGAGTGCGTGTCTCCGACTGCGATGGCCTCGAACTTGCCCATAGGCGCGTTGGCGCGGCCAAAGGCGTTGTCGCCCCAGCACTTCACCGTGCGGTCGAACCCTACGGCACAAGCGTGCTCGGGTCCCACCGAGATGTAGGAGAAAGAGCCTGCCGGGGGATTCAGCACCGGATCGGTTTCGTCGATGCCGAAGCACGCGATGGCGCCGCCAAACTTGAGGCCGCAGGCATGCCGCTCATCTCCGTCGAGGGCGAAGTAGCCGCCTTCCGGGATGGGCACGTCTCCGTTGCAGCGGATGCTTCCGATGGGTTGGGTCTCTCCGGCCGCCATGCACAGACCTGTCACGCGCTTCTCGGCGCCGGGGGTGGTGATGTCGAACATGGGTGCCACGTCGATCACCTTCTCGGGCAGGGAGCACTCGTAGTCCGAGCCGCAGGCACCCCAGCATGCCGCGCGGCCGTCCTGCTTGATGGCGCACGACACGTCGCCATCCACGTGCAGCCGCGTGAAGGCACCTTCGACCGCACCCAGCTGATTGAAACGGTTGTCGCCCCAGCACACGACGCGGCCGGCGTTGCTCGCGTTGTCGGCCGCGATCAAACCGCAGGTGTGGTTCTCGCCTGCAGCGATGGCGGTGAAGCGCCACGTGGGCGCGTCCGCCTGGCCGAAGTCGTTGTTCCCCCAACAGTGTGCAGAGCCGTTCTGGCGCAGGGCGCAGCTGTGGTTCGCGCCTGCGGTGACCGTCACGTACTCACAGACGTCACCCACGCCATCGCCATCGGCATCCCCTTGGTCGTTGTAGTCCTGGGGACAGTTGTCGATGAGGGCGAGGTCGCGACGGATGAATTTCGTCATGCGCTCGAGGTCGAAGAGCTCGTTCGGGCCCGGGCTCTCCACGTCGAAGAGCACGCACTCGCCCGTGTCGAAGAAGCCATCCTGCTCGCGGTCTGCGCAGTACTCGACCTTCACGGTGGTGGACGACGGCACGGCCGGGCCCGCCATGGCGTGGGCCGATGAGGTGAGCGCGAGCGAAAGTGTGCTGAAGGTGGCAAACCAACTGGCGCCTCGGGCGTCTGGTTTTAGGGATGTTCTGCGCATGATCGTGTCTCCGGGTGGTGGCCGACTGGGTCACGCCCAGGCGCTCGGCCGCGGGGCATGCCGGAGACTTCGAGGGGAGGCTGCAGAATCCGACACGCGCAGCGGACGATGCGCGCGCTTTTCTCGGGCTACGCCTTGTCGTCGACACCGGGGACGCGGCCGTCGATCAGATGAAAATCGATGACCACTTGGCGGAGTGCCCGCTTGGACGGCGGGCGCAGCTTTTCCCTGCGGGCCGCGCTGCGCTGTCCCGCACACTCGGCGTCAGGCATGGCGAGCAGCTCCTCCCTGGCTCGGCTCGCCTCCGAAACGCGGCCGAGCGCCGCGAGCACGCGCGTCTTGAACAGCAGAAGCAGCCCGCGCCGTCTCGCCCCATATTCTGAAGCGAGCGCAGCCTCGAAGTGCGAGAGCGCAGCCTCGAGATCGGACGCCGCGAGGCAGACAAGCCCGGCGAGGGTACGAAAGCTCGGCTCGCGTGGCTCCATGCGCACGAGTGTCTCCAGCCGAGGGCGTAGCGAGACGGGCGATGCACCCTCGAGGTTCAGCCGCGCAATCTCCGCGTAAGCACGCGCCAAGGCTCGCTCCTCGGCGCGGAGGGGCCGCCCCCGATGGGCGCGCGCATGGGACAGGAGCCCCTCACCCTTCAGCGACCACGCCCTCGGCGCCCCTTGCCACGACCACGACACCGGCACGAAGGGCCCAAAGCCGCTCGGCGCGCGACCCACCGACACGCGCACGCGCTCTGCCTCCGGCTCGGCGACGATGCTTTGCACCGAGATGGGCGAGGTGATGCAGTCTCCCGAGAGCCGCGGTACCGTGTCGTCGGCGTCGCGGGCATCCGGGGCGCGCAAATCCCCAAGCAAGGCCTCGAGCGCCTCCGCGTCGAGCCCGGCGCCGGCCTCGAGCACGGCTTCCTCGAGCCGCTTACGCCGCGCGTTGGCATCTGCGACGAAGGCCTCGCTCGTGCTCACCTCGCCATGCTTGAGCTCAGGTGCGAGGTAACGATTGGTGCACGAGAGATGCGCTGCGCCGGGCTCGGGCTCGACCACCGCGACGCGCTTGGCGGTGGTTTCGATCAACACGGCGCTCTTTTCACGGGCCGAGCTGACGAGGATGCCCCACGTCGACGCGGAACCGAGACGACGCGCGATCGACACGGCCTCGCCGAGAGAGCTCGCCCGACGCGCGATGTCGTGCCCGAGATCGAAGACAGCGGGCCCATCGAAGCGAATGTCGCGGTGAAAGCGCGTATGCACCGTGAGCGTGAGGCCTGCCTCATTGAACGCCGTGATGCCGGGAACGTCCGCACCGCGCGTCGACACGAAGCCGTAGCGAAGCCCCTCATCCGGATCACAAAAGACGACGCAGGGCGCGTGATCCCACACGCCTGCACCCGGGAAGTCGAAGTTGCGCGCGTGTCGCAGCGCGCCGTCGGAGGAGGCCTCGCCCCACACCGCCAGGCTCGCGCGCCGCACGCAGCGCGTCATTCGCCAGAACCT
>CAYNOM010000550.1:3508-4861 GCA_964398415.1 uncultured Polyangiales bacterium
CGAGAAGCGCGCGGCGGGCAGAACTCCCGACCGCGACAGTAGGCCGACCGTATTCTGAAGCACCTCCATCACCAGCAACGAAGGCCCCATGTGCGACGGCACGCGGCCCGCTGCGAGCAGCGCCTCCGTGCGCGCCACGTACTCGGCGAACCCGGCGCGACGGTGGCCGTGCATGTGCAACGCCATCCCGAAGAGCAAGGCGCGGACGACACGCTCGCTGGGTGGGCGAAGCCAATGCGGAAAGCCATGGGTCAGCATGCGCGCTGCCATCGAGGGATAAAAGCGCGCAACCCCTTCGTAACCACCGACGCTCGCGAGCAGCGCGCCGTGCTGGCGCCCCATCTCCGACTGCGAGCCCCGCAGCTGCAGCACGAGCAAGGGCAAGGGAGAAAGCTCGACTTCATTCATGGCGGCCTCGCACAGCGTGTCAGCCGACTATACCCCACGGCCCTCCCGCGCGAGCCGCACTGTTTCGAAGCCCACAAAAGCGCGAAACGCGCATAAAAAAGGCAGCTCGCACGAAGGGGGACGGCCGAGCTGCCTTGGCAACAGCGGCGGAAGGGGGGATACCGCCGTGGGCTGTTGCCGCTATGTGTCTCGACCTATTGCGAGGAGCGTGCCAGCAGCGTCACCACGAAAGCACGCGCGTTTTTCTGCGAGGGCGCTCACCCAGCTCCTGCAGAGCTGCAATCTCCGGCTTTCAGCCCGCATTTCTGAAGCGCTCAACGCAACAGAGGAGGCAGCACACGGCCGTCGACCTCGCCGAGCCGAAGGCCGAGCAGCGCGGCCACCGTGGGTGCGATATCGACCAGGCGCGCGCCCGTCAGCGTCGAGGGAGCGATGCTGGGGCCAACCACGAGCAGCGTGCCGCGCATCTCGGGACGCTCGGGCAGGTAACCGTGCACACCGCGCGAGGTGGCGGGGGTGATCGTCGTCTCGGACAGATGGCGTGAGAACGCAAAGCCGGGCGCGGCCTCGATGGCCAGAAAGGCGTCCGGATCGCCGCGAAGCTCCGCGATCCGAGCCCGGTCGAGCAGCACGCCCAGGCCCTCGTTGGGGTCACGTGCGAGCGCTTCGAAGGCGCTCTTCGTGAGCTGCTCAGCTTCGGCGTCGCCGGCGTCGGTGAGGTAGAAGTAGGCGAGCCCGCCGTTCGTCTGCACCCAAACGCGGCTACTGAGTCCCTCGCGCGCGAGGGCCACCCGCAGCTGAATGTGCTTCGAGAGCGGCGCAAACCCGTGGTCGGACACCACGAACAGCACCGTGCGCGACCAGGCCTCGTCGGCCTGCAGTGCCGACAGGAGCCGTGCGAGCTGCCGGTCACTCTCCTCGAGCGCGGCCATGGCCTCGGGCGCG
>CAYNOM010000551.1:0-4856 GCA_964398415.1 uncultured Polyangiales bacterium
ACCCGAACCGAGGCGGGAGTGGTACAAACAGGCCGTGGTGGTACGCGCCGTCCCGAACCCAACGCCCAAACCGCTCGGCCCGACCGACGCGGCGCTGGTCGTTGCGGCGCGCGCGGGCGAAGCCTGGGCCCAGGAGGCCCTGTTTCGACGCTATTCGCGCATGGTGAACGGTCTTGCCTTCCGCATGCTCGGCCGCGATGCCGACGTGGACGATCTGGTCCAAGACAGCTTTCTCGAAGCCTTCAAGTCCTTGCACCGCCTGGATAACCCCGCCGTGTTCGGCTCCTGGCTCGGCTCGATCGTGGTGCGCACCGCGAGCAAGCGCCTGCGCAAGCGCTCCTTGCTCAACCGCCTGGGTCTGCGGCGCGCGACGCCCATCGATGCAGACAGCGTCATCTCGTCGCGCGCATCGCCCGAGATCAACGCCGAGCTGACGGCCCTGTACGGGGCCCTCGATCCCATGCATCCCGAAGCGCGCGTGGCCCTCGTGCTCTATCGCGTCGAGGGGATGACTCTGCCCGAGGTGGCCGAGACCATGGGCATTTCCCTCTCGACTGCCAAGCGCCGCCTGGCCGCCGCAGATAAGGTCCTTGCCGAGCTAGGCGTGAACGAGGAGGCGGCATCATGAGACAGCCGCGAAAGCTAGCGAGCTACGTAGAGTCCCGCGTCAGCGACGCGCGCATCGATGCCCAGTGGTCGCGCATCGCAGAGCGCTTGCCAGCACCCAAGCCGCAGCGGCGTCCAGCGTTCGTGCTCGCGGGCGCCGTCGCTGCGCTCGGTGCGCTCGCCTTGGTCACGCTCAAGGACGAGCCGCGCGGGACATCCGCCTGGGAAGGCTCGGTCGTCAGCAGCGACGAAGCGCCCGTGGAGATGACGCTGGGCGAAGGCTCCTTCGTCGAGCTGTCGCCGCGCTCCGAGGTACAGCTTCTTCAGAGCACGCCGCGACAGGTCAAGCTCGACCTCAACGCCGGCAGTGCACGGTTTGCCATCTCCGAGGACAGCGAGCGCAGCTTCATGGTGCGCTCCGGCCCCGTCGAGATCGTGGTCACTGGGACCCAATTCCGCCTCTCACGCGAGCTGGGCAGTTCGGGGGAACGCGTTCGCGTGGACGTGGAAGAGGGGGCTGTCGAGGTGCATCGGCGCGACGCCCATGCGGCGCCGGTGCGCCTCGCAGCAGGTGAGCATTGGTCGACGTTCGTGGCATTCGCGGCCGATCAGACCTTCGTCAAAGCCACCGAGCGCGAGGCCGACACGGTTCCCGTGGAAACGTCGCAAGCCAACGTGGATGGCCTCAACCCGCCCGAATCGAAGGGTCAGCGTGGGCGCAGGCGCCCGGGCGATCAGACCCGTGCGGCGGCACTGTTCGAGCAGGCCAACGTGGCGCGCCGTGCGGGACAGCTGCGCGACGCGGCAAGTCTCTATGCGGAGCTCGTCGAGCAGTACCCGAAGGATCGGCGGGCCGCCCTCTCGGCCTTCGAGCTCGGACGCATCCGCATGGACACCCTGCGCGACATGGCGGGCGCCGTGCAGGCCTTCGAGCGCTCGCTCGACCTCGACGGGAGGCGCGGATTTGCCGAGGACGCCCTGGCGCGCCTCTCGCTCGCACACGAGTCGCTGGGCGATGTGCAGCGCTGCCGCGCCACCCGAGAGCGCTACCTCTTGCGCTATCCCGAGGGCGTTCACGCCGCCAGCGTGGCCAAGCGCTGCCCAGGTCCTTGACCCAGCGACCCTTAGACCCTGCAATTCGGCCTCCGTGCTCAAACCTCCATGCGACGCCGCGACCTCGTCGTGGCTGCTGTGCCTGTTGGGATTCTCCATGTTGGCGTGTTCCCTGGTGTGTTCCGTGGCACGGGCTTCGTGCAGCGAGAGCCGCCATGTCGCGGTGCTCTACGATCCGGCCCTGCCTCGTGCGTTCACGGCCGAGGTGACGACCGACCTGCGCGCAGAGCTGTCGGGCCGTGCCATCACGGCCTGCGAGGTAACCGAGCTCCCCGACCCATCGGCGCTCTCCGACGTGCGCATCGAGCGCCGCGGCCAAGGCGGCGTGGGCATCGAGGTCTTCGATCGCACGACCGACAAGCGCGTCGCCCGCGACGTACAGTTTCAGCGCATGCCCGAGGCGGGTCGGGCCCTCGCGGTCGCGATCGCGATCGACGAGCTCCTGCGCGCAAGCTGGGCCGAGCTCACCCTGCGCAAGCCCGAGGTGGCGATTCGCCCGCTGCCCGAAGCGAGAGCGCCCACCACACCGAGCGGCCACGAAAAGCCCGCAGCCACGCGCCGCGAGCTGTGGCTCGCCCTCGGCGTGGGCTACTCGCACAGCACAGATCCCTACGACGCCATCGGCGCGACTCTCGGGCTTTCGGGCACGCTCTACGAGCGACTCTGGCTCGAAGGCCGCATGGGCATCATCCGCTCGCTGCCGCAGGACGTGACGAGGGGCAGCGTGACGAGCATGGGCGGCACGGCGTCGCTCGCCCTCGGCCTGTGTGCGACCCCGCGCGGGGCCGACCTGCGCGCGTGCGCGGGGCTTCAACCGCGGGTCGACGTACTGTCGTTGCGGGCCGAAGGCGACGCGGGCGCGCGTGGTCGAGAAGAGCTCGCCGCGCTCGTCATCGGCGCCCTCGTGGTGCATGGGGCGATGGCGCTCAGCCCCACCTGGTCGATCGCAGCGCGGGGCGCCGTCGGCCCCACGCTCCACGGGCTGCGCTTCAGCGACGGCGACCAAATCGTGGGCCAGCTCCAAGGTCTCATGCTCGAAGCGGGCCTTTCCATCGAGGTGCGACCGTGAGGGGCATCCTTCTGCAACTCGCGCTCGCGTTGGTGATGTCGGGGTGCGCGTCGGAGATCGTGCTGTTCGAGCGTGTCGATGGCGACGGCATGGGTACAGATCGTGATGCAACGGTCGACGCGAGCAGCCCGCAAGGTGACGGTGGAGCCCCGCGCGACGGCGGCTCGGGCGACGCCAGCATGGACGCGGGCTCCGAGGTCTCCCCGGATGGCGGCGTGCAGTCGAGGCGCGTGGCCCTCGGCGTCGGCCTACAGCATTCGTGCGCGGTGCGCGAGGGGGCGCTGTACTGCTGGGGCGACGGTTCGGACGGGCGAACGGGCCTGCTCGACACCGACCCACGGGTTCGCCCCACGCGCGTGAGCCCCACGCGCGCAGACTTCGTGGACGTGTGCGGCGGAGAGGAGCATTCCTGCGCGCTCACCGAGGACAGCAGCGTGTGGTGTTGGGGCAAGAATCTGCACGGCGAGCTTGGGCTGTCCGATTTCAAGGTCCGACTCGAGCCCACCCTGCTCCCGAACCTCAAGCTGTCGCGCATCGCCTGCGGCGGCTACAACAGCTGCGGCCTGCGCAGCGATGGCGCCCTGTTCTGCTGGGGCGACAACTTCGAAGGGAAGATCGGCCAAGGCGATCCCTTCGACTCCGCAGACATCCCCACACCCACCCGCGTCGCCCCCACGCGCCTGTTTCGTGACGTGGGGGTCGGACAGGGCCACGTCTGCGCGGTGGCGCGCGAAGGAGATCTCTCCTGCTGGGGTCGCAACACCGATGGTCAGCTCGGCATCGCCAGCGATGAGCCGCAGCTTCGAAGGCCCATGCCCGTGGCCTCCACTCTCGACTTCCGGCGCGTCGCAGCGGGCCAGCGCCACACCTGCGCCATCGCCGTGGACGGTCGCCTGTTCTGTTGGGGCACCAATTCGGTCGGCTCGCTCGGCACGAACGCGCCCGACGAGGCGCTCGAAACCGCACCCGTCCAGGTCGGCAGCGCAAGCGACTACACCGAGATCGACGTGCAGTGGTTTCACACCTGTGCGGTGCGTGGCGCGGGCGAGCTCTCGTGCTGGGGCCGCAACGTCGAAGGCCAGCTCGGCGTGGGAGACAACAGCGATCGCAGCGCTCCGGCGCGCGCGGGCATGGAGCTCGGCTTTCGAAGCGTGTCGCTCGGACGCTTTCACACCTGCGCCCTGCGCGGCAACGACATCTCCTGTTGGGGCAGCAACGAGCTGGGCGAGCTCGGTCTCGGCGACATGCTGCGGCGCAACACACCCACCGTGCTCAGCTTCTAGGTGACTAGGGCGAAGGCCCGCGCAGCGCTTCGATGGCCTCGACGACGGCCGGAAACCACAGCTCTGCCATCTCGTCGTAGGTGGCCATCTCGGAGGGATGGATACCGTCTCCCAGGGCATCGCCGTCGATGCCGCTCAAGTCCGCGAGGTGAACGTGGACCCCGGCCGCCCGCTTCTGCGCGACGAGCTCCTCCACGAGCGCGTTGAACACGGGCACGCGCGCAGCGTTATCGGCGCCCACGAGCCAGAAGCGCTGCACCAGCGGGATCAACGTGCTCACCACGATCTGAGTGTCGGGCTGATCGCTCGCAATCTGCTCGATCAACGCTCCGAGGGCACGCGCAGCCGGTTCTGGGGGCTGGTCGGCCGTGATGCCGAGGGCATCGTTCGTGCCCGCCATGAGCAGGACGACGTGCGGGCTCAGATTTGGCCCCGCGTCTCGCCACAGCTCCTCGACCGCTGCGATGCTCGCGCCCTCCCTCGAGGCATGCTCGCCATCGAAGCCAGGTGGTCCGTTGCGCGCAGAGCCCACGTAGTCGACCTCGTAACCCTCGTTGGTGAGGAGCTCTCGCAAGCGAATACGATAGCCGCCATGCAGCGTGGTGGCCCCCGCGGAGGCAGAGGTGCCAAAGGTCAGCGAATCGCCGAGCGGGATGATGCGTACAGGGCTCGGGAGGGGCGCTTTCGCCGTCGTCGCTCACGCACTCGCCGCGGTCTGCGTCGTAGTGATACGGCGGCTCGAAGTCCGCGCGCAGCGGAGGCATCCAGCGATCGCGCAGACGCAG
>CAYNOM010000552.1:0-4856 GCA_964398415.1 uncultured Polyangiales bacterium
CAAGGTCCCAAAGCAAGTCTGCTGTGTCTTCTTGCCAGCGAAAGAAACGTGAGCAGCCTGCTGCTGCCTTCACGCGCGCGGCAAGTACGTGTTAGCTCCGCTGCAAGACCGACCGAGGCCCACGATGCCCGCTATCCCACTCCTCGCACAGGCTGGCACGGACGTGGCTTCCCTCGTACTTCTCGATCCGGAAGCCCAGCCCAAAGATTTCGACTCCGACCTCCGGAGGGACGGGCACGCGGCGCTGTCAAAGATGCAGGCCGACGGGCGCGGGCTCTGGTTCGAGACCGGAGCGGACGGCGCGTACCTGGCGCACGTGTATGTGGAGTCAGAGCTTCCCCCAATCTTGGCAGGCGCACTTCACGAGCCAGTCGAGGTGCCGAGTCTCGTCGTGCAGTCCGGACGACTTCTCTTCGCCGGCGCCGAGTACGCCCATGGACCTGATGACTCGATGCTGCGCAAGTACCCTGCGATGGGCACCTTCGTCCCGATACCCAGCGGGCGTTACACGCTGGTGGCCTGGAGAACGGAGTGGCCAGACAACTTCGACGAGCTGCTGGACCTGCGTGCGGGATTCGCAGGCAAGCGCTGGCGACTCGTCCAAGTCTGCTCAGGACTCCTCGCGATCGGCGCTGGCATCCTTGCTCTCGTTCGCGCATCCACCGGATCGTTCGGACAAGCCGCCCTGATCGCAGTTGTCGCCGTAGCCGTGTTCGTGGCCATCCGTGCCATCGGCAGGCTGCCAGCTGTCACCCACAGATCCGATGTTGCTCACCAAATCAACATGGAGCGTCCCTCGGTCGTGTTTCAGCTTCTCGCAACTGAATCGAGTGGGCGACGGAGTTCGGCGTCCCTCGGCCACGCGCAAGACTGAGGCCCCCATGGCGCGCGGCTTTGCTTCATCGCTGTGATCAGGCGCGCCGGAATGGCGAAGGCCGGTAGTACTTCGGCCGGTCGTCGAGGCGCACGTGCAGCCACGACACACCAAGGGGCGGTGACGCTCGCGCAGTCTCGTCTCGATGGCGCGCGCAACCTCTGACCACAGCACAGCGACCTGATCAGCCGGGGCGCTTCGAACGAAGGTCGCGAGATGTGTATCGCCGTCACGCGCCGCGACGGGGCACGGCACGACGAGCCGCGCGTCGCCGCGACCACGGAGTCGTGCGATGGACGATGCGGCGTATCCGCTCTGTCGGCGCGGGGCGCGGCACCTACGGTCGCAAGGGCTTGTTGAAAAGAAACCCGAAAGCCATCCAGCCCGGACGAAGCGACAGGCGATCGAGCTCGCCAAACGTGAAACCCGGGATTTGAAACAGCGTTGAGACAGGATCGCTGAACGTTGAACTCGGAAGAGCGTTGAGCCGTGAACCTTGACGCGTGAGCGTTGTGCTTTGGGCTCTAGAAGGGCCGCCGCTTGTTTTGAAAGGCCGCGGCCCCCTCCTCACCTTCCCGAGTCCTCTTGACCCCGAGGCGGGGCTCGATGATGTCGTTTTCGGATGGCTTTCGGGAAAAATGCAGCGTCAGTCCGGCACGCTGATGCGCGTCAGCGAGTTGATCTCGGACAGAGTGAAGTCGACCTGGTACTCGAACGACTCGATGCGCTCACGCAGCGCGGCGATGGTCTCCGCGAGGCCCTTTGGCGCGATCACCTGAAAAGCGTTGCGCTCCATGTACGCGTCGAAGATCGAGCGATACTCGTGCGCCTTGTTGTCGCGCGAGCCTTCGCCCAGTGCGGCGTCCGTCCGCTTGTCCGCTTCGGCACGCACCTTCACATTCTCCTTCTCGGCACTCTCCGTGACGGACGCAAGCTGACTGCTCATCCGCTCGAGCAGCGCCCTTTCGTAGCGGATCGAGGTCTTGTACTCGATCGCCTCGGCTACGCTCATCGAGCGTCCCGCAATTGTCACCTGCGTCGTCGCGTTGCTCAGCACGATCGCCGACTTGATCGCGGCGCGACGCTTGATGAGGTCCTGCGTCGACTGAATCGCCGCTGCAGCCTGCCGCTGGAACGCATCCCTCGACTCGAACCCCGGTACCGCCTCCTGCCCGCGCGCGAGCGCTACGAAGCGCACGCGATCGTCCGTCTTGTCCGAGATCCGCTTGTCGAGCAGCTTCAGCTCCGCGAGAGCCCGAGTCACCGTCATTTCCACGACCTACCTCCTGCGTGGTCCGTGTGCACCGAGCGTACCAGAGCTCGCAGGCTCGAAACGACAGCGATTTTCGGAGATCCGGCACACGGAATTTATCTCCTTGGATAGGCGAAGTATTCCATCAGATAAGCCACGCAGTGTCGAGCCGCGACCCCAGGGGGATCTTCGCACGGGGCATGATGCGGCCCTTGGTGAGCACATGGCCGCGCCGGCCGCTTCATCCCATCAACGACCATGACCTCGAGCAGCGCGCGAGAGACATCCCGCAGTGCGTCAGAACCGCCACCACTTGCGCTTGCCGGCCGCAACGCCCAGCTCGGAGAACCAAGCTCGGCAGTCCGCCGCCGATAGCTCTTTCTCGACCACGACCGAAGCTTTCATGGCGGCGAGCTGTGGGCCGAAGAAGCTGAAACTCCACCTACGAGCTCCGAGCAGCGGTGGCCAGAGCAGCATGACTTGTTCGCCGTCTTCGACCGGCAACGATGAAACATGAGACTCCCCCCAGATCGATGTCCCGAGCTCGGCAGTGGGCGAGCGCGGGTGACCATAGTGCCACCAGCCCTCATCGGAACCTTCGCCAGCAGAACCAGCGACCGCTTCGGCGACGATGGGGTCGGGCACCCGCCCGCCCGGGAGACGACCTCGGATAGCGAGCTGCAACAGCGAGAAGAGATGGAAGCAGCTTGCGACGTTGCTGTACCTCAACCTTAGCCCTCGACCACTCGGAGGGTGCAATGCCAACACCGTACCGGTGCGGCGCAATAGCGCTTCGCGAGTCCACATCGCGCCCGGCGTGTGCTCCTCGAGCGCTTCGAGTCGAGCTAACAGCCGCGCGTCCCCCGCGAGTTCGAGCCGCCGGCTAGGCATACGAGCGAGGTGCGTAACCACCGACTGGCAAAGGCGGGTAAATGCCCCAAGCGAAAGCACATCGGGGCCAAGCTTTATACTCGTGTCGTCATCGTCGAGGCCCAACGCTGAGAGCCGCGCGACCCACCCGAGGTACAGCTCGATGACGGGCGGCCCAGAGCGATCGAGGCCAACCCCGCCCTCGACGATCGAGCCCAGCGTCACGGCAAGCCACGCCGCCGCATCAGGCGGAAGCATCGCAAGCGCAGGCGTGACGTCATCGATGACTCGCTCGTCGATGCGAGCCTCATCGATGAACTCTCCCGTGAGCCGTACCAAGGCCTGATTCGGCCTGTCGCCGAAGTGATCGCGGCACGCCTCGAGAAACGATCGAACGACTCGTGTGCCTGTCATCCTGCATCTCCAAGCTCGAGGCCGCTCACTCGAATTCCGCGATACGCAGCCTGTTGGCGCGGCCGGACAACGACTTCTGCTGGTCGTCATGGAGCCACCAGGAAGCCGCACTTGCGGAGCTCGATTCGCTCATCGCGCAGGTGCGCGGCGGAAGTTTCCCCAGGCTAATGCTCGACGTCATCTTCGCGGCGACCGGACCCATGCAGGAGGTTAGCCTGAGCAGTGGGTGGGCCGACGAGTTCCTGAATCTTGCGCAGCGCTACGACGCTGCAGTGGGTGCCTGACACAGCGCACGCGGTGGAGGTCGTCCATTCGGGAAGGCATAGGCGCGAACGCTCGCCGAGCAGCCCGCCACGCCTCCGAGCGGCGCGGGCCTCTCTGAGCCACGCCCCTGCAGGCTACGGTGCGACAACTTCCTCCAGCGAGGCCGCGTCGAGCACACGCTCACCCATGCGGTCGAGCTCGTCGACTGATGCCGCGCGCACGCGAGCCTCAGCATCCGCGCTCAGCGGGCCGAAGCGGCGGGCCAGTTGGCGAAGCACCAGCTCAGCGCGCCCCTCAACACGCCCCTCGTCGCGGCCCTTCTGGAGCCATTTCGCGGGCCCGATCTGGGCCAACAGCTTCTCGGCGGCGCTCATGGTCTCATCCTCCTCAACCCCGACCTCGTCTCGGAGCACCTTGCCCAACGCGGATAGCTCCACGTCGGCGGTCAGGTGAATATACACCATCAGCATCACGATGTCGTCCGCCCCTGTGGGCGTCGCTCGCACCTCACGCAGCACCGAAGCCCAGGCACGAAGCTCTGCGAGCAGCCCCTCGGCAGAGCGCTGTTGCATGACGAACAGCGCCAAGCGGGCCAGTGACGACGCGTTGAGCCTGTCGCGCAGCGCCTCGCTCGACTCGCGGGAGAGGTCGTACACCACGTAGCGCTGGTTCAGGAGCCACGGCGAGAGCGCGTCGCGCATGGACGCGTCCAGGTCGTAGAGCTCGAGCAGGGATGTCGCGGCCGTCCATTTGCGCTCCGCATGGGCCACCACGAACGGGAACAACGCCGGCATGCGCCGTGCGTCAGGGTTCTCGCGCTCCCAGCGCTCGTGCACACGCACCGCGTAGCGAACGAGCCGCCTCGCCATCATCGGGTCGACGCTACTTTGATGTTCAATCAACAGGTAGAACAAAGCCTCTCGGCCATCGTTCAGCTTGGTGCGAAACAGCACGTCGGTCTCGCTCTTGCGAAGCTCCTCGTCGCGAAACGAGCCCGGGGCGAGCTCGAGTGAAGACCAATCCACGTGCTGGGTCAGCTCCGCCGGGAGCAACGCGCGAAGCATGCTCGAGGCGTGTTCGGGACGCTCGAACGTCAGCCGGAACAGAGCGTCGTGCGGGCTCGTCGACGAAGCCGGCTCGCTCGGTGGATTCTGGTTGTCGTCGTCGCTCACGGGTGCGCCG
>CAYNOM010000553.1:0-4850 GCA_964398415.1 uncultured Polyangiales bacterium
CCGCACCTTGCACGTGTTGCCGAAGCTCGCACGCCTCAACCAGCTCGCGCGCGAGATGGCGCCCCTCGAGGGAGCGCCCGCCATCCGCGACGAGGACGTTCAGCACGCCATCACGCTCGAACGCGAGCGCGCACTCGTGAGCGCAGCACGTCGCGAGCTCGATGCGCGGCTCGAGCGCGAAGAACGGGAGCTCACGGCCCTCGCCACGCAGGCCTCGAGCGCTCCCTCCGGGGAGGCCATGCGCGCGCTGCGCGAACGTCTCGGCAGCCATCATGCGCTCACGCGCGAGCTGCCGCGGCGGCTCGCCGAGCTGAAGGTGGAGCAGCGCGAGATCGAGGGCCTGCGCGCGCGCCTCGGCAGCGCCCTACGCGAACGCGCGCCACTCGACACGCCCCGGCGCACCCTCCTGCGTGTGCTCGCCGAGCAGGTCGAGAAGCTCGAGGACGCGATCGCGCGCACACGCGAGGCCGAGGCGGCGGCACAGCGCCTGCTCCAGCAGCTCGACGCAGGCACCCAGGCCCACGCCCTCACAGCGCCCCGCGAGCCGCTCGAGGCGCTCTTGGAGAGCGAGCGCAAGGCCGAGCTCGACCGCGAGATCTCGCGCATGACGAAGGAGCTCGAGCAGCTCAGCCACGCGCTCGCCTGCGAGTGCCACGAGCTCGGCCTCGCGGGCCCGCTGTCCGCGCTCGCCGACGAGGTGCTGCCCGAACGCGCACTCGTGGAGGAGCTCGTCGCAAAGCGCGAAGCCCTCGACCAGCGTCGCGCAGACATAGAACGCGCTCGCGCGGCGATCGAAGACAGGCGACATGCCCTCGCGCGCGACATCGCGCTGTTGTCCGCCGAGGGCGAGCCCGTGACCCAGGCCGATCTCGACGCTGCACGTGAGATGCGGGAGCGGCTGTGGCAGGCGCTTTCGGCCGACCTGCGCCACGGAATCGGCCCGGTGGCGGCAGAGCAGCTCCGGGCATTCGAGGCGGCCCAGCGCGCCGCCGATGCGATCGCCGACCGGCTCTCGGAAGAGCGCGGACGCGCCAGCCAACTGAGCCAGGCGCGCGAGCAGATGCGCCTCGTCGAGGCCGAGCTCGCGACCTGGGAGCTGCGACAGCGTGAGCTCGAGCAGGCAGAAGCGCGCTTTGGCGTCGCCTACGAGCAGGCGTGGTCGCGCACACGCCTGCCGTCGAGCCCGCCGCGCGTGATGCAGACCCGCGCGGAGCGTCTCTCGCGCGCCATCGAGGGGGCGCGCAGGGCACGTGAGCTGGAGCGAGAGCTCGGCGCCGCCCGGGCCGAACGAGAGACACGGCGCACCATGCTCGAGCACGCGTTGAGGACCCACGGCGTCGAGCCGCTCGCGGGCGACGAGCGCATCGACCCTCTGCTGAGCGAGCTGTCGCAGCTGCTCGAACGACTCGCCGAGCAGGCGAGCGAGCAGCGCAGACGCGCCCAGGAGACGGAACGCGCACGCGAGTCGCTCGAGGAGGCGACACGTAGGCGCGAGGACACGCAGGGCGCGCTCGACGCGGCCCGCGTCGAGCTGGGCGCCGCGCTCATGCGCGCAGGTCTCGAGCCCACGCTGTCTTCCGCCGAAACCCTCGCGTGCCTCGACGAGCTCTCTCAGCTCGAGAGCCGAGAGCGTGAGGCCCAGACGACCCAGGAGCGCATCGACGCCATGCAGCAGGACATGGCACAGTTCGAACGCGAGCTCGACGGGCTCGCCGAACAGTACCTGCCAAAGGGCACGACGCTGCCGGTCGCACAGACCGTGGAGCAGCTCGAGCGGGCCCATCAAACGGAGCGCGATCGACAGCGCGACGTCGCGCGCCTGCGCGAGCAGCGTCAGCACACCCAACGCGAGCTCGACGAGAAGAGCGCCCAGCTGGCCGAGGTGGAGGCTTCGCTCGCGGCAATGCAAGCCACCTTCGGCACGAGCGACGTCAGCGCGCTGCGTGAGGCGGAACAGCGCGCCGAGCGCCTGCGCAGCCTGAGCCGAGAGCAGCTCGGCCTCATGCGCGAGCTGTCAGATCTCGGTGAAGGCATGGGCCTCGAGGCGCTGTCGCGAAGCGTCGAAGGCGTCGAGCCGAGCGTGTGCCGGGCGCGCCTCTCCGAGATCGAGCCCGAGCTCGACGCCCTGGAGGAGCGCGTGCGTGATCTCGAACGCGACATCGGCGCAAAGCGCGCGGGGCTCGAGCAGCTCGAGCGCACCGATGGCGCGGCCGAGCTCTCGGAGCAGGCCGAAGGTGAGCTCTCGAACGTGAAGCGGCTCGCCCGTCGCTACGCCGAGCTCAGGCTCGCGAGCGCGATCCTGAGTCGCGAGATCGAACGCTATCGAGACGCGCACCAGGGGCCTCTGTTGTCGCGCGCGACCCAGCTCTTTCCGGCGCTGACCCTCCATCGTTATCGCGCGCTCGAGGTCGACTACGGGGACGACGACACACCGCGGCTGTGCGCCGTGCGCGCAGATGGCGTGCGCGTTCACGTCGAAGGCTTGAGCGACGGCACACGCGACCAGCTCTACCTCGCCCTGCGCATCGCCAGCATCGAGCGCTTCATCACGCTCAACCAGCCCTTGCCGCTCGTGCTCGACGACATCCTCGTGCACTTCGACGACGACCGTTCCCGCGCTGCGCTGCGCGTGCTGGGTCAGCTGGCCACGCGCACGCAGGTATTGTTCTTCACTCACCACACCCGCGTCGTCGAGCTTGCACGCGAAGTACTCCCCGAGGACGGCCTGTGCCTGCACACCCTGGGCGACACGCGCGCGCTACGCGGACTCGTGCGTGACGACGGGCCGCTCTTCGCGCGCTGAGGTGCTCGACCCGCGCTTGACCCGCGAAGGATCGTGTATACCTGCCGCGCCGGCGAGGGAGTTTGCTACGAGGATGCATGGGTTCGACACGACAGATCGGTAGCTGGGCCGTGCTGGTTTCCATCTTGGTGGGCCTGGCCGCGGGTACCGGGGCGTACACGTTCCGCTATGCGCGGGGGCTTTCCTACTTCAGCACCGATCCGCGGGCCTGCGTCAACTGCCACATCATGCAGCCCCAGTACGACAGCTGGCAGAAGGCGAGCCACCACACGGTGGCCGTGTGCATCGACTGCCACTTGCCGGTCGAGTTCGTGCCCAAGTACCTCGCCAAGGCAGAGAACGGCTATCGCCACGCCGAGAAGTTCACCACCCAAGACTTCGTCGAGCCGATCGTCGTGCAGCGAGCGGGACAGGAGATCCTGCAGGCAAACTGCGTGCGCTGCCACGAGGGGCTCGTGCACGACATCGTCCCATCCGACGCGGGCGAGCCCTCGATGCGCGAACGAGATTCGCTCGCCTGCGTGCACTGTCACGCGGGCGCAGGCCACGGCGAGAGGGCCTCTTTGGGCGGGCCCCTGAGCCGAGACGAAAGCATCGACGCGGACGGCCAAGACCGTCCTGCACACGGGATCTAGGTCATGAACGACAAAGCAGCGAAGGGTTTCCTGGGCGGGCGCGGCATGTACATCGTGCTCGCGTTCTTGGCGGCGATCGCCGCGGCCTCGAGCGCGGCCCTGCTCGTCAACATCTCCGAGCGCAAGGCGGAGCAAAAGGCGCCCTACGTGCGCCTCGTCGAGGTCACCGAAGACGACACCGATCCGGCCAAGTGGGGCACGAACTGGCCGCTGCAGTACGATGGCTACCGACGCACCGCCGTCAGCACACGCACGCGCTTTGGCGGTCACGGGGGCAGCGAAGCCCTGCCCGAGGAAAAGATCGAGCGCGACCCCTGGCTCAAGCGCATGTTCCTCGGATACGCGTTCTCGATCGACTATCGCGATCGGCGCGGGCATGCCTACATGCTCGAGGATCAGGAGACGACGAAGCGCCTGACGAAGCCCCAGAGCGGGTCATGCCTGCATTGCCACGCGTCGGTGATGCCCCTGTACAGAAAGCTCGGCGCGGGCGACGTGATGAAGGGCTTCGAGGCCACGCACAGCCTGTCGTACCAGGAGACGAACAAGCAGCTTCACGACCTCGGCCACGCGCACCCCGTGAGCTGCGTCGACTGCCACGATCCGAAGTCGATGGCCCTGCGCGTCACACGCCCGGGCTTTCTGCGGGGCATCCAGGCTTTCGCCTCCTCCGACGCCGCGGCCCCCGCTTTCTCGTCGATTCAGCTGTGGCGCGAAGGCAAGCGCGAGCGGCCCTACGACCCGAACACAGACGCCACGCGCAACGAGATGCGCTCCTACGTCTGCGGGCAGTGCCACGTCGAGTACTACTGCTCGTCGAAGATGGTGCTGACCTTTCCCTGGGGCAAGGGTCTACGCTCGGACGACATCGAAGCCTTCTGGAACGAAACCAAGTTCCCCGACGGCAGCGCATTTCTCGACTACACGCACAAGGAAACGGGCGCGCCCGTGCTCAAGGCGCAGCACCCCGAGTTCGAGCTGTGGAGCCAGGGCGTGCACGCGCGCGCGGGCGTATCCTGCGCCGACTGTCACATGCCCTATGCGCGCGAGGGAGCCTCGAAGGTCAGCGATCACTGGGTGCGAAGCCCGCTACTCAACATCAACCGCGCCTGCCAGACCTGCCATCGCGTGGGCGAGAGCGAGCTGAAGAGCCGGGTCGATCTGATCCAGCAGCGCAACTACGACCTGATGCAGCGCGGTGGCAGCGCCATCGTCGCCCTGATCGACGCCGTGCTCGCCGCCAAGCAGCGAGGGGCCACGGACGAACAGCTCGCACAGGCGCTCGACATGCAGCGCAAAGCCCAGTGGCGCCTCGACTTCATCGCAGCCGAAAACAGCATGGGCTTTCACGCCCCGCAGGAAGCCGCGCGCATCTTGGGCGAGGCCATCGACTTCGCGCGGCAGGGACAGAT
>CAYNOM010000554.1:0-4846 GCA_964398415.1 uncultured Polyangiales bacterium
AGTTTGGCTACTATTGGGTGTGCAAGGGGATTGCCAGGCTCGAGCAGTGCTTTCTCGCGACGGAGGCCGAGCGGCCACAGCGCCTCGCCCAACTTCGTGAGGCCATCGCCGAGCTCGAGCATCCTGCAAAGATCAGTCTGTTTCGTACGCATCGGCTGATCCTGCAGGCTGGCCTTCTCTTCTTCGAGGGAGAGCCCGAGCAGGCGCTCGTTCGGATCGGGGAGGCTGATTCCATCGCGGGCACGCTCGATTCTCCGCAGGCGAGCTACGATGCACTGCGGTTGCGCTCGCGGATCTACGGTGCGATCGGCATCGAAGGCGCGCGTCAACGCGATCTCTGGACCGCGCACACCATCGCCGAGCGTCAAGGCTGGGCGCACCGCGCGCGGATGGTGCGACGTGAGCTGGACGCGCAGCCGACTTCGGGCGCGCTCGCCGTCGGCTCGTCGGCCTCGCCGAGGGGCGGCATACATCCCGCCACGACCGGTGTGGTGACCCAGGGCGTGGGTGCGGCGCAGCTCAAGCGCGATCGCGATGCATTGCTCGAGGTCAGCCTGGCGGCAGCGCTCGTGCTCGATCCGAACGAGCAGGCGACCGTGGCCCTCGACAAGCTCCTCGAGCTGCTCGGAGGGGAGCGGGGATTTCTGCTCTTGTGGGACGAGCAGGAGCAGGAGCTCGTGAGGGTGGCGGCGCGTGGCGCGAAGCAGACGTCGCTGCCCGCGAGCGCGGCGTACCCGCACGCGGTGGTGGAGTGGGTGCGCAGTATGCGAGCCCCGATCGTGCTGAACGGGTTCGATGAGGCGAGCCGAGTGGGATCGGACACAGCGGTGCGTCTCGGCTTGCGCAGCATCATCGCCGCGCCGTTGATGGTTCGCGAGCGCTTCGTCGGCGTGGTTCAGCTCGACAGCATGGTGGCCAAGGGGGTGTTCACAGAGGCCGACCTCGACATCCTCAAGGCCATTGCGAATCAAATCGCGGTCAGTCAGGAGACGGCTCAGATTGCGCAGCGCGAGATCGAGCGTCGAGAGCTGGAAAAAGACCTTCAGCTCTCGGCTGCGGTGCAAGGGCTGCTGTTGCCCAAGCAGGATGTGCTGTTCAGCGGCGATATCGAGATTGCGGGCGTGCTCCAGCCTGCAGCCCAGGTCGGGGGAGATTACTGGTACGCGGAGGCCCTGCACGACGGCCGCGTGCGCATCTTGGTGGGCGACGTGACCGGTCACGGCGCCGGTTCGGCGATGGTGACGGCGGTCACGGCGGGCGCCTACCGCGCGCTCGAAGGCTCGGGCTCGTCGCAGTCTGTGCCCGAGCTTCTCGCGAAGCTCGACCGGGTGCTGCGCGAGGTCTGCGAGGGCAAGTATACAGAGCCCCTGTGCGCGCTCGAGCTCGAGCCGAGCAGCGGCCGCGTTCGCTTCTGGAATGCCGCGGCGCCACCGCTGCTCGTGCTGCGCGCGGATGGCAGCATCGACAGCTACGGCGAGAAGGGCCTTGCGCTAGGCTCCGACGCGCTGCTGCTCGGTGAAGGGAGTCTCGAGCTCGCGCCGGGCGAGAGCCTGCTCGTGTTCACGGACGGTGTGCCTGAGCTCGAGCTGTCTGGAGAGCGTCAGCTGGGGCTTCGGCGCCTGTCGAAGATGTTCGCCCGCACCCAGGGCATGACGATTCAACAGGCGCGGCGCAGCCTCCTCGACGAGATCGAGAAGGCGAGCGGTGAGGGCCCACGTTCCGACGACGTCACCCTCGTGCTGGTCTCGCGCAAGCCTTGAGCGTTCAGCGCTTCGAGGGCAAGTGCTTGACCCCATCTCGGAGCAGACTATCGCTGGCTCGTGGGGCGCACGCTCGCAGCTTTGGGTCGACGACTCGTCGAAGGACGCTACGCGTGGGTGCTCGTGGCGTGCGTGGTGGCCCTCGGAGCGTACCTCGTGCCGCGAGCCTACGACCCGAGCACCATCAATCATGACGTCGCCTGGTACCTGTACGCGGGTGAGAGGCTCGTGTCGGGCGCGCGGTTGGGGGTGGATATCGTCGACACCAATCCGCCCTTCGTGTTCTGGGTGTCCGCGCTCGAATCAGGCCTTGCGCAGCTCGTGCGACTCTCTCCCTACGCGCTGCATGCCTTGCTGACGCTCCTCCTCGCCCTCGTCGCTTCGAGGCAATTCTCCGTGACGGCCCGTCGTGGCGAGGTGCATCCCGATCTCGCGGCCCTTCTCGGCTACGGCTTGCTCACGCTGTGTGTGCTGTGGCCGAATTATGCGGTCGGCCAGCGCGACCACTGGGCCGTGATTCTGCTCATGCCGCTGCTCGCGGGGGCTGTTTTGCCCAGTGCATCCGAGCGCTTCGCCTGGGCGTTGCCCAGTCTTCTCGCCGCCATGGGCCTCTTACTCAAGCCGCATTACGCGCTGTGCTGGATCGGCGCCGAGCTCGCGGGAGCCGTCGCGCTGCGTGATGGCCGAAGGCTCGTGCGGCGCGAGAATGTCCTGCTCGTGGCCCTCGGTTGCGCCGGGGTGCTGTCGATGCTCGCGGCCCATCCGCAGTACTTTGCGCAGGCGCGCACGGAGCTTGCGCTGTACTGGGCCTACGACAGGCCCGTGCCTCGCTACGACGCTCACGGGCTCCTCGTGCTCTATGCTGCGCCACTTACGCTGCTCGCCTTCACTCGAAGGCCGATAGCTCAGCTCAGCGCGGTGCTCGCGGTCGCCGCCCTGTGTGCGCGTGTGGCGACCTTGGTTCAAGGCAAGAACTTCAGCTACCACCACGTGCCTTCGGATCTGTTCGCGCTCGGGTCCATCGGGACGCTTGGGCTTTCGCTCCTTCACGCCGGGGCGCTCAGCTTGGGCCCCCTGGGCTCGAAGGGCTTCTTCGTGCTCGGCTCACTCGCGGCCTTCGTCTGCGCCGTGTTGCAGGTGCGTCCGGAAGAAACCATGGGCCACCTGCAGCGAAGGCGCGAGCGTCAGGTGGAGCTGTTCGGACCCGCCGAGGGAAAGACCACCGCCGTCTTCTCGACCGACGTGGAGGTCACCTATCCGCCGGCAATTCTCGCCGGCGCCCAGCCGCTTTCGCCCTACAGCTGCTTGTGGCCGCTGCCCGGGCTCTACTCGCGTGCGGCGGCGCGCGCCGAGCACTTTCCCTACCGAACGCTCGCCCAGATGGGCGCGCTCGAGCGGCGCTTTGTCACGCGACTCGTCGATCAGCTCGACCCCCTGCCCGAGGTGCTCGTGTTCGATCAGAGGCCCGTGCAAAGCGGTCTCGGGCGTACCGCCTTCGACTGGCGTCGCTATCTCGCTGCCGATCCGCGCTTCTCGCGCGTGCTCGACCACTACGTGCAGCACGGCTTCGAGTACGGCGTGCATTTCTACAAGCGCAGGCGTTGACGCCGCCTCGCGCTTGACTGGTGAAGCGGGCGGCTTTCCGCTACCACGGAGCCGTGGACGCGGGGGCAGGGCGACTGACGGGAGAGGCGTGGCGTTGGGCCTTCGCCTTCGTGTTGTGGCTTCCGATCAGCGTTCCCTACCTCGCCCATTTCACGGCGGACGTGCCAGGGAAGCGACCCACGGGGTTCATCCAATACGACCAGCCCACCTACATGGCCGAGGCACGCGAGGCGGCCGACAGCGGTGCGCTGCTCTTCTACCCGCAGCCATTCAGCGCAGAAGCCGACAACCCGGCGGTCTACTTCCAGCCCCACCTCGCTTTGCTAGGTCTCACGCTGCGCGTAGTCGACGTCGATCCCGCCCTCGTCTACGACACATTCGGTTTGCTCGCCGGCCTCGCGATGATGCGGGTCGCGCTCCTGCTGTTCGAGGTGTTGTTCGGCCTGTCGAGTCCTGGCCGCTATCTCGTCGCTCTGCTCACGCTGTGGGGCGGGGGCGTGCTCTGGCTCACGGGCCTGTCTTGTGGCCTGCTCGAGGGACGCTCGCTTGCGGGTGCGTGGTCCCAGAGCTTTCGGTTCGATCCGGCCGAGGGGTGGTGGTTTCTGAATCTCGGGCGCAACGCGCTCTTGCCTACCGAGGCTTACTATCACGCTCTCTCCCTCGGCATCATCACGAGCCTGTTGTCTCGGCGCTTCTTGTTGTCCATCGCGCTGATGGCGCTGCTCTCGCTCTCCCATCCCTTCACCGGCAGCGAGGTGCTCGCGATCGTCGGCACTTACTTGGTGGTCGAGCGCTTCATCGTACGCTCGGTCGCGCTGCCGGGATCGCTCTACCTCGGCTTCTCGTTCGTCTGCGTACTGCACGTTGCCTATTACTTGCTGTGGCTCCACCGCGACCCAGAGCATGCGCTCGTCTCCGCGCAGTTCTGGGTACATTGGACCTACGACTATCGCAGCATGCTCCCGGCCTATGTGCCGATGCTCGTGCTGGCGCTGTGGTCGGTCGCCTCCAATGCCTGGGGCGAGTTGCCCCTCGCCAGCTCAACACTGAGGCTGTGCGTCGTATGGGCGCTCGTGGCGCTCGCGCTCGCGACCCACGACATCGTGCTCGACCCACCTCTCATGCCCCTGCACTTCACGCGGGGCTACGTGTGGCTGCCCCTGATGCTGCTTGCGGCGCCAAGGATCATTCGCTGGGCAGACGACGCAGTGCGCGCACGCGGCGCACGTCTCTTGGCATTCGCTGCCTTCATGCTACTCGGGCTCAGCGACAACGCGGCCTTCCTCACCTACAACGCCGAGCAACAGGCGCGCGGCGACAAGGGCGTGTTCATCGAGCCAGACCTCGAGGTGGCGCTCGGCTTTCTCGCAGCACAGAAGCAGCCGGGGCTCTTGCTTGCCGAGCGCTGGGCGTCCACCTTCGCCATCACCTACACGCCACACCGCGCCTACCACTCGCACTACATGACGACGCCCGACTTC
>CAYNOM010000555.1:0-2128 GCA_964398415.1 uncultured Polyangiales bacterium
GTGCACGAGGCATAGCTCTCGTGGCTCATGGGGCGAGCGACCTTACCCTCCACCTGCATGCCGTCCTTGTGACAGGCGAGGCACGCTGGCGCGCCGTGTTGCTCGACCGCGTGGGGGATCGTGGGGGGCGCGCCGGCATAGGCACGCCCCGCGGCGCGGGCTGCGAGTGTCGCGTCGAACGCGGCGGGATCGACCTCGCGATCTTCGGACACCTCGTGGGGTGGCACCGAGAGCCCTCGCAGCGCGAGCTCTTGCTGCTCGAAGCGCTTCGCATAGCGGGCTAGCGCCACGTCGGCCTGCTTGGGAGCCGTGCGAACGGCGGTCGCTACCGCCTCTGCTTCAGCCTTGCCCGCGTAACCCTGGTGCTGCGGCGTGCCGCGCGTGCCGGTCAGAAAGCCCACGGACGCCACGGCGACGGCCACGGCGAGACCCACCGACATGCCTCGACCCGCCGAGCGTGCTTCGTCAGTCACGGCGCTGCTCCTTGCTTCGAGCCCACCTTCACCACGCGCACCGCGCACTTTTTGTAGTCCGGTTGCTTGGAGATCGGACAGTGTGCGTCGAGGGTGAGGTCGTTGATCATCAGCCGCTCATCGAAGAACGGTACGAACACCGAGCCGGGCGGTGGTCGTCCACGTCCGTCGATCCAGGCCGGGATGCGAAGGCGGCCGCGGCGCGACACGAGCTCGACCTCCTCGCCAGGCGCGATCCCGAGGCGCTTTGCGTCCTCGGCATTGAGCTCCACATAGGCCTGTGGCATCGCCCTTCTGAGCTGCGGCACCCGCATCGTCATCGTGCCCGTGTGCCAGTGCTCGATCACGCGGCCCGTGCAGAGCCAGAACGGATACTCCGCATCGGGCACCTCCGGGGGCGGCACGTAGTCTTGCACCCAGATCTGGGCGCGGTCGTCTTGGCTCGTCGAGTGGTAGAACTGAACGCCCTTCCCCTTCGCCACGTAGGGGTCTTCTTTCTCGACGAAGCGGTAGCGCGTCTCCTTCCACACGCCGTTCTGTTCGACCACCGGCCAGCGCAGGCCTCGCGCCTTCACGTACTCGGAGTAAGGCGCCAGATCCTTGTGCTTTGCGCGCGAGAACAGCCGGTACTCGTTGAACAGACGCTCGTCGACGTTGACCTTGTAGTACTGGGCGAAATCCCAGATCGGCACTTCTTTGCCCTGGGCATCCTCGGTGTGAAACAGAAAGCGCCCGTCCTTGTCTTTCATGCCGGGGTGGCCGAGATCCAAGAGCCGCTTGGCGACGGCGATGGTCTGCCAGCAGTCGTCACGCGCTTGACCCGGTGGATTCACCATCTTGAACCACTGCTGCGTGCGTCGCTCGGAGTTGCCGACCATGCCGTTTTTCTCGACCCACATGGCCGAGGGCAAGATCAGGTCCGCGATGCGCGTCGACGCGGTCGGATACACGTCCGAGACGATCAAGAACTTGTCCGCGAGCTTGCGACTCGGCAGCACGAGCTTGTTGACGTTGGGCATGGAGTGGGCTGGGTTTGTCACCTGCACCCAGAGCGTGTGGATGTCGCCGCCCTTGTCAGTGGGCGTCGAGAACTTCTCCCACATCAGCACGGTGTGATAGCCGGGCTTCGGATTGATGCGTCCCTCGGGCACATTCCAGAAGCCCTCGGCCTTCTTTCGGTGTGCAGGATTGGCCACCACGAGGCCTCCGGGCAGCGCGTGGGCGAGCGTGCCCACCTCGCGCGCCGTGCCGCAGGCGGAGGGCTGTCCGGTCAGGCTCTGCGGCCCGTCTCCCTCTCGACCGAAGTGACCCGAGAGCAAATGAATCGCGTGGATGAGCCGGTTGACGCCCGTGCCGCGCGTATGCTGGTTTCCGCCCATGCACCAAAGGCTCGTGATGCGCTGCTTCTTGTCGGCGAAGAGCTTCGCGAGCATGCGCACCTTGGCCGCGGGCACGCCGCTCAGCTTCTCCACGTGCTCGGGGGTGTACTTCTTGATGTGCTCCTTGAACGCCTCGAACGTCGTCGCCTCGCCGGTCAGGTCGGGTCCCTTCGGCTCGTGGCGAAACGCGCAGTGCTTTTCGACGAACTCGCGGTCGTAGGTGCCCTGCTCGATCAGAAGGTGAAGAACGCGAAAAACTTTTTGGCGGAAATACCG
>CAYNOM010000555.1:2138-4835 GCA_964398415.1 uncultured Polyangiales bacterium
CAGAAGGTGCAGGATGCCGTTGAGCAGCGCGAGGTCGGACTGCGGGATGAACTCGAGGTAGTCGTCGGCGAAGGCCGTGGTGCGCGTGCGGCGGGTGCCGATGTCGATCAGGCGCACGGTTTGTCCGCGCGAGCGGCGGTCGACGATGCGCGAGAACAAGACAGGGTGCATCTCGGCGGGGTTGTTGCCCCAAAGTAAGATGACGTCGGCGTGCTCGAGGTCGTCGAAGCAGCTCGCAGGCTCGTCGACGCCATAGGTGGAGATGAAGCCGGTGACCGCCGACGCCATGCACAGGCGCGCGTTCGGGTCGATGTGATTGTTGGAGAGCCCAGCCTTCATCAGCTTTTGGGCCGCGTAGCCCTCCGGGATCGTCCACTGTCCGGAGCCGTAGAAGGCAAAGCCCTCCGGCTTCTGCATGATGCGCTTCGCGATGATGTCGACGGCCTGCTCCCAGCTGATGGGCACGTGCCTGTCGCCCTGCTTGAGCAGCGGCTGGGTGAGGCGATCCTTGCCGTAGAGCGCGAGCCCGACGTGGTAGCCCTTCACGCACAGAAGGCCCTTGTTGACGGCCGCCTCGCGGTCGCCCGCGATGGCGACGACGCGCCCGCCCTGCACGCCCACCTGCACGTGACAGCCCGTGCCGCAGAACCGACATGGCGCCTTGTCCCACGTCACGCCGTTTCCGACGCGCTGTACGAGCGCGGGGTCGAGCCCGCCCTGTCCCTCGGCGGAGGCCTCGGAGGCGAGCGCGCACGTAGCCGCTGACATCGCCGACACCTTCAGGAATTTTCGCCGTTCCATGCTGTCTACCTCTCCTGCTCGCGACGCGAGCGGGGCATGCTGCCGAAGCTTTCGACGTCAGAGAAATCGTGAAACACCACGTCGACCGAGCACACGCACGGCAGGCGCTGCACGCCTTCGAGCGCCTCGTCGTGACTCGCGTAGTCGTCTGCATCGAGGACGGCGGCCAGGGCCGAGCCGCGGACAGGTCCAACAGACAGACCGCGCACACGCGCCAGACCATCGAGCAGCTCGCCCGACGGACCTTGCTCACTCGGGTCGAGCCGGATCACGAGTCCAGAGATGGGCATGTCACTTCCCCTCCAGAGGCAGCGCCTCTCGGTCCTGTTCCGCCGCCGCCATGCGCATCTCGCCGGTCATCGTGCCGAGCGCGATGCGCAGGCCCACCGTGAACACCATCATGCCGAAGGCCCACACGCCGGCCGTCACCTTCCACTCCGATAGGCTCGGCGTGTAGGTCACGATCTCGTGCAACGTGGAGGGGATGAAGCCGGGCACGATCAGGCCCATGCCCTTCTCGATCCACACGCCCACGAAGGTCAGCGCGAGGGCGGTGTTGAGCAGCCAGCGCTTCGCGGACAGGCGCGGCGTGAGCAGCACGATGGCGGCGCCCACGTTGAAGGTGACGGCCGTCCACATCCAAGGCACGAGCTCGTAGTGACCGTGAAGCCCCACGAACAGGTAGCGCGCGGCGGCCACGTGGTAGCCACCGGTGTAGAACTCCTTGAAGAGCTCGGCGCCCAACATGAACAGATTGACGAGCGCCGTGACGCGAATGATCGACACGAGCGTGTGGATCGCCTTGCTCGGCACGTAAAAGCTCGTGGTGCGTCGCACGATCTGCAGCGCGAGCACGATGAAGGCGGGCCCCGTCACGAACGCCGACGCGAGAAACCGCGGCGCGAGCAGTGCGCTGTTCCAGAAGGGCCGGCCGCCGAGGCCCGCGTACAAGAACGCGGTCACCGTGTGAATCGAGATGGCCCACACGATCGACAGGAACACGAACGGCACGTACCAGGCGGGGTTTGGAACGCGCCCGAGGAAGCGCTGGTAGATGATGTAGCCGACCACGTGCAGGTTGATCAGCAGGTAGCCGTTCAACACGAGCACGTCCCACGTCAGCATGGAGATGGGCCAGTTGAAGCGGCCTATGCCGGGGATGATGTGCCAGAAGCGATCGGGCCTGCCCATGTCGGCCACCACGAACATCAGGCACATGATCACCGCGGCGATGGCGAGGATCTCGCCGATGATCACCACCTCGTGCATCTCGTGATCGTCGTAGAGGTAGGCGGGGATGACCATCATCACGCCACCGGCCGCAAGGCCCACGGCGAAGGTGAAGTTGGCGATGTACAGGCCCCACGAGACGTGATCGCTCATGTTGGTCGTGGCCATGCCCTCGACTACCTGATGGGCCCAGGTGTTCGCGCCGACGAGCGCGATGGCCGTCAGCACGAACATCCACACATAGAACTTCACCGAGCCGTCCGTGGCCCGATCGAACGCCATCCACAGAAAGCGTGGATAGGTGGTGCGGTGGTCAAGCCTTGGTGGCTCTGCTCGTTCCATCCTCGCGACTCACTTGTCGAAGAAGTAGTAGAAACGGGGGCGCGTCCCGAGCTCTTCCTTGAGCACGAACACGCGCTTGTTCTCGATCACCCAGCGGATCTCCGAGCGCGGATCGAGCACGTTGCCGAACACGCGCGCGCCCGTCGGACACGCCTCGAGGCATGCGGGCAGCCTGCCCTCGCGTGTGCGGTGCAGGCAGAACGTGCACTTCTCGACCACGCCCTGGGGACGGATGCGATTGCTGAGCAGGCCCTGGTCGGGGTTGATCTCCTCGGCAGGGATCTCGGGCGCGCTCCAGTTGAAGCGCCGCGCGTGGTACGGGCA
>CAYNOM010000556.1:0-4830 GCA_964398415.1 uncultured Polyangiales bacterium
GTCAACGATCTCGGCGGCACGCTGATGAACGAGAGCATCTCCACGGCTGCGGGCGCGCAACATGGGCAGCTGATGACCCCGGCCACCCTGCGCCGCGCCATTCGCGATGCTGATCGCACCCCGGTCGAGCGCAACACGCGCTATGAGGCTCTGCGCGTGTTCGAGCGTGGGCTCGAGACGCCTGAGCCGCCCGAGCCCCTCGACCTCGTCGTCGAGCCGGACGCGCTGTTCGGGACCTACACCGAGCTTCTGCGCGATAGGCGCTTTCACTACGACTTCAAGCACGACAAGCGCGCCCTAGCGGTCGTGCCCTGAGCGCTTGCGTCGCAGGGCGAAGAGGCCTCCGAGAAGCAGCCCGCACAGGGGGGTCACCCAGTCGCCGAGGCGCACGTACAGGGTCGTGATCGACAGGCGCTTGAGGGGCTCTACGAGGTGCGTGCGAGTGAAGATCTCGGTGCGCTCGACGGTTTCACCGGTCGCCAGGGTCACACTCGACACGCCCGTGTTGACCGCGCGTACGAAGTCGCGCCGCGTCTCGATCGCACGCAGGTGGGCCATCATGTCGTGCAGGGCAGCGGTGCGGCTCCTGCGAAACCAGGCGTCGTTCGTCATGTTGGCGAGCACCTCTGCGCCGCGCTGCACGACGCTGCGCGCGTGCGAGAAGAACAGATCTTCGTAACAGATGAGGATGCCGAGCTTCGTCCCCGCTGCGCGCACCACGTCCGGTGTGCCCGCCACAAATCCTGGCGACGCAAAGCGCGCCTGGAGCGCCGGAATCAGGTGCCAGAAGGGCACGTACTCGCCGAAGGCGAGTAACCTGGCTTTGTCGACGCGATCGGAAAGCACACCGTTGCGCTCGACCACCCACGCCGTGTTGAAGCGTCGCGCGCGTCCCGCTGTGTCGGGTCCATAGGTCACCGCGCCGAGCACGATGGGGCCGGCCACGCCGCCGCCGAGCAGCGGCTGACCCTCACGGCTCAAGCGGGTGCGCGCGCGAGACAGCTCGTAGGGGTAGGCCGTCTCGGGCCACACGGTCACCTCGGCTCCGTCTGCCTCGGCGAGCCCGGTCAGCTTGCGCAAGCGCGCGAGGATTTCGCCACGCTGTGCGGGCTCGTGCTTTTCATCGATGTCGACGCTCGGTTGGATGACGCCGACGCGCACCCCTTCGGCCTTGGCCCGCGCCTCTTCAATCTGGGCGAGGCGCACGCCTCCGTAGGCGAGGGGCAGAAGCCCAGCCAGCGAAAAGGTGAGCCCCGCGCGTAGGCGCAGCGCGGCAGGCTCGCGCGCGAGCGACCAGAGTGCCGTGCCGAGCGCGCAGACGAGGACGTCGAGCAAGCCCTCGCCGCCGAGGTCGGCTACCTGCGCCAACCACAGAAAGTCGACCTGCGTGGCGCCGAGATGCCAGGGAAAGAGCTGCGGACAGAGGCCGAGCGTGAGGCCAGACGAGAGGGGCAGGGCAAAGAGCATGGGGACGCCGCGGCGCACGACGAACGCCGCGACCAGGGCAGACGAGGCGTACGGCAGCGCTTGGGCCACCCAACAAAGCGCTGCGGTGGGCACGGCCGCGAGGATCGAGAAGTGTCCGAAGTGCACGAGCAGCTCGACCAGCGAGCTCAGGGCGATCGCGTTGGCCGAGGTGCCGAAGGCGAGGCCCGACAGAAAGGCTGTGCGCATGGGACGCGGTCTCGCGAGCGAACGCGACAACGCCTCTGCGAGCAGCGCCACGGCCACAATCGCCATGAGGTTCCACGAGCTCGGCTCGCCACTCACCGCAAGGCCGATGCCGCCTGCGACAGCGAGCGAAAGCGTCAGGCCATCTGCTCTCCACTTCGCCAAAGGCCGTCCCGCGCCCACACGCGCAACGTAGCACGCTGCTTGACCCGGATCGCTGGGGGTGACGACAATGCGCGCTGGGCTTTTCCGCAGCGCGGCGTGCCCACACCCATGCATCGCACGTCCCTACGCAAGCTCCACTCGTTCACCGGCCTCGTGCCGCTCGCGGCCTATCTGGCGTTTCACGTCTGGGAGCACTGGCCTGTGCGGGAGGGGCGCGATGCGGCCATCGCGCGCATGGAGCGCACCGCCGCCGCCCCCATCGAGATAGGCTTCGTGCTTCTGCCGCTGTTCGTGCATGCAGTGCTCGGGATGCAGCTCGCGCGCACGCCCGACTCCAGCGCGGCCTATGCCGGGCGCTCGTTTCGGCGCATGCAAGCCGTCACCGGGGCGCTCACGGCCCTGTTTCTGCTGTGGCACGTGGGCGGAGTCTGGCTGCCGCGGGTGGTTGCGGCGGGCCGCGCGGCACCCTCCTACGGGGCCATGCTCGATCAAGCGGGGCCGATCTGGGGCATGCTGCTCTACGTGGTGGGCATCAGCGCGGCCTGTGTGCACCTCTCGCAGGGGCTCGCCGCGGCCTGGATCCGTCACGCAGACGAGGTCTCGCCGCGTCTGGCCCGCGGTCTCACGACAGCGCTCGGCATCGCGCTCTGGGTGTGCATGATCGAACTGCTCGCGGTGTACGCCACGGGCGCTCCCTTGCTGTAGAATCCGCAGCGTGGGACGCATCTACGCCATCGCGCTCAATACCTTCCGCGAGGCCGTGCGCGATCGGGTGCTCTATGGAGTGCTCGGTTTCGCCACGGCTGTGCTGCTCTTCACGCTGGTGTTGGCCGAGCTGTCGCTGCACCAGCAGGAGCGCGTCATCGAAGATCTGGGCCTCGCCTCGATCTCGCTCTTTTCGGTGCTGGTGGCGGTGTTTCTCGGCTCTTCGCTGCTCTACAAGGAGATCGAGCGCAAGACGCTGTACGTGATCTTGCCCAAGCCCATCCGCCGCACGGAGTTTCTGCTCGGCAAGTTCTTCGGCATCTGTCTCACGGCGCTCGTCTTCATCGCCATGATGGGGGCCCTGCAGCTGTGGGTCACGTCCGTGCAGGCCGAGGTCGATGGCGCGCTCGCGTTCGGCGTGCTGCTCGGCCTGGGGCTTCTGCTCTGGGGCGTCGCCTACCGGGCTTCCGATCGCACGGCGGTGCTGATCCCCTGGTCGCTCGTGGCCCTCGGCGTGTGCACGGGGCTACTCGCGTACGCGGGACGAGACGTGACGCCGATCCTGGCGCAGCTCTCGTTGTGCGCCGGCGAAGTGATCGTGCTGTCCGGGGTGGCGCTCGTGTTCTCGTCGTTCTCCACGCCCTTTCTCACGGGCGTGTTCACGATGGGCGTGTGGCTCATGGGCCGCTCGGCGGACGACATGGCGACGATCAAGTCGAAGAAGCTCGCCGAGCCCATCAAGCAAGCGCTGCACTTTCTCGCCGAGGTCGTGCCCAACCTGCACCTGTACATGCCCGGGCGCACGATCCTCACTGGCGCCGCCGACGTGGGCGTTTGGCAGTATGTCGCCACGAGCCTTGGCTACGGCGTGCTCTACGCGGCGATCATGCTCGTGATCGCGTCGCGCATCTTTCAGCGCCGCGACTTCATATGACGTGGGGCCCTGTCGCAAGGCCCCTGGCCATCGGCCTCGGCGCGCTCTTGGTGCTCATCGCGGTGATGTGGGTTCGGGCCCTCGTCGACGCTCGGGCCGCTTCCCTGCGCGCCGAACGGGCGGCCGTGCACGGCGATCTCGACGCGGTCACGAGCGAGCTCCGCGCGGCGGCGCGTTGGGCGGCACCCATCAACCCCTACGCGAGCGATGCGCTCACCTCGCTCGAACGGCTGGGCGCGGCGGCGCGGGAGCGTGGCGACGTGGGCTTGGCCCTGCTCCACTATCGCTCGGCCCACGCGGCGATCCACGCCGGGCGCAGCTTCTATACGCCCCACCGCGAGCAGCTCGAGCGCATCGACCGGGCCATCGTCGCCCTGATGCTCGAGCAGCGTCCGGCCGAGCTCGACGCGCAGCTCACGCCGGCCGAGCTGCGCGGGCTCTACGCGGACGCGCTCGTGGTGCATCGGCCGCGCTCCTACGCGGTGATCTTGGCCCTGGGTGGCTTCTTCGCCTGGGTGAGCGGCGCCCTCGTCTTCATGACGCGCGGCCTCGATGCCGAGGGACGGCTTGCGAGGCGCACCGCCAAGCTGAGCGCCCTCGCGGTGGTGCTCGGCTGGATCGCCTTCGCGTTCGGCCTGCGCACCTCCTGAGGCGGGCCACCCCATCGGCTTGAAGGCCGGGAGGGCCTCTGATAACCCGGCTCCGTGGACAACATCCGGGTTCGAGGGGGTCGCCCGCTCCAGGGCACCGTGCGCATCAGCGGGGCCAAGAATGCGGCGCTGCCCATTTTGTGCGCGGCGCTGCTCACCGATGGCGATCACGTGTTCCGCAACGTCCCGGACCTCAAGGACATCGCCACCACCGCTGAGCTGCTCACGCATCTCGGCCAGCAGGTCGAGATCGAGCCCGGCGTCGTGCGTGTGCGTGCCCATGCGGCGCCTGAGCCCGACGCGCCCTACGAGCTCGTGAAGAAGATGCGTGCCTCGGTGCTCGTCTTGGGGCCGCTCGTGGCGCGCTACGGCCGTGCACGGGTGTCTTTGCCCGGCGGCTGTGCCATCGGCGCACGTCCGATCGACCAGCATCTCAAGGGCCTCGAGGCCATGGGCGCGACGATCCACCTCGAGCACGGCTACGTCGAGGTCGAGGTCAAAGGGGGGCGCTTGCGCGGCGCGGAGGTCGTGTTCGACATGCCGACCGTCACGGGCACCGAGAACCTGATGTGTGCAGCGGTGCTCGCGCGAGGCCGCACCACACTCGTTAACGCCGCCCGCGAGCCCGAGATCGAGGAGCTTGCGCGCGTGCTCAACAAGATGGGCGCCTCGGTCGACGGGGCCGGGACTGACGTGATCGTGATC
>CAYNOM010000557.1:0-2569 GCA_964398415.1 uncultured Polyangiales bacterium
GATGGTCGGCTTGCCGGTGATGCAGCTCTTGTTGTTTGGGTATGCGATCAACACCGACGTCAGGCACATCCCCACGGTGGTCTACGATCAGGATCGCAGCGCCGAGTCGCGGGACATGGTGCGGCGCCTCGAGGTCACGGGCTTCTACGATCTGGTCGGAGAGGTGCGCAACTACGACGAGGTGGGGCGCGCGATGCGCTCGGGGCGGGCGCGGGTGTCGGTGGTGATCCCCGTCGGCTTCTCTGCGGACTTGCGCGATGGCACCGGGGCCGCGATGCAGCTCGTGGTCGACGGTTCGGACCCGCAGACCGTGGCCAGCGCGATCAACACCGCATCTTCGCTCTCGGCGCAGCGTTCGCTCGAGATCGTGGTCGAGCGCCTGCAAAAGAGCGCGCTCGGCGTGAGCGTGACCCCCCTACAGCTCGAGCCCACCACCTGGTACAACCCCGAGCTGCGCACGGCGATCTACGTCGTCCCGGGGCTGATCGGCGTCATCTTGACCATGACCATGATCATGCTGACGGCCATGGCCATCGCGCGCGAGCGCGAGCGCGGCACGCTCGAGCAGCTGATCGTGTCGCCAGTGCGGCGCATCGAGCTCGTCGCCGGAAAAATCGTGCCGTACGTCGCGATCGGCTACATCCAGATGACGCTGATCCTGGCGGTGGGACGCGTGGTGTTCGACGTGCCGCTCGTGGGCTCGCTCGGCTTGCTCTACGCGCTCGCCTCGGTGTTCATCGCCGCGAACTTGTCGCTCGGGTTGTTTTTCTCCACCCTCGCCAAGACCCAACAGCAAGCGATGCAGATGTCGTTCTTCTTCATGCTGCCCAACATTCTGCTCAGTGGCTTCATGTTTCCCTTCGAGGCCATGCCCAAGCCGGCGCAGTGGCTGTCACAGGCCTTGCCCCTCACGCACTTCATGCGCATCGTGCGCGGCATCACCTTGAAGGGCGCGGCCTTCGACGACGTCTCTCACGAGCTCGTGTGGATGGTCGGCCTGCTCACCGTGCTCGTCACGTTCGCTGCGCTCCGATTCTCGAAGAAGTTGGTGTAGTCATGGCCCGCCCCGCGAGTGATATCTCTGAACGGCTCGTGCGTGCCGCGCGCGATCGATTTCTCGAAGAAGGCGTCGATGGTGCGTCGCTCAGGGCCATCGCGCGCGACGCCGGGACGAACGTGGGGATGGTCTATTACTACTATCCCACCAAGGACGACCTGTTTCTCGCGGTGGTCGAAGACGTCTACGCACGTCTCGTCGAAAACCTGGCGCAGGCGGTGTCGGCGCCGGAGCTCGATACCCGACAACGCATCGAGACGCTCTACGCGCGCCTTGCCGCCCTCAGTGACGACGACGTCAAGGTGGTGCGCCTGATCTTGAAGGAAGGCATGGCCTCGTCGCAGCGTCTCTCGCGCCTGTTCGAGCGCTTCTCGCGTGGGCATCTGCCGCTCGTCATGGGCATGATCCTCGAGGGCGTGCAGGCGGGTGAGGTGCGGCGAGACGTGCATCCGCTTGCGCTCGGCATCGCGACCCTCGCTCTCGGCCTTTTGCCCCAGATCCTGCGCCGACGTCTCGAGGAGAGCGGGGTCGCCGTGGCGAAGATGCTGCCCGAGCCCCAGGCCCTCTCGGCCGGCCTCGCGGCACTGGCGCTCGATGGCTTGACCCATGGCTCGACCGCGGCGCCCAAACCGGCTGCCGCGCCACCTGCGCCCGCGAAGAAGCGCAAGTCGAAGGCGGCGAGCGACAAGACCTGAAGCTCTCAGCTAGGCTCCGCCAGATCCAGCGCAAGGGCCTTGCGGAGCGCGCTCGAGAGCACCTGCTCGTGGCGGTAGTCTGGATGCTCGATGCATAGGGACACCTCGACGCGAACATCCGCGAAAAGCGCGCCCGCATCGCCCACCTCGAAGGTCAGGTAGTTGACGGCGGGCAGGCGGTCGGCCTCTTCGCCGGGCTGGTCGTGGAACACCGCCCCGACGCTGCGCTCACCGAGCTTGAGCTTCACCTGCGTGCGCAGACTCGCCAGCTTGTCGAGCATCAGCTTGCGCTCGGCAGGATCGGTGTACTCGATCATGAGTGTCGCCGACAGCTCACCCGCGGCGGGCACGAGGTCGTTGTAGGTCGACAGCTCGTGGGCGATGGCGCTCTCTGCGGTGATGCGCTCGGTGCGCAGCATTTCTTGGACCTGGAACAACACGGTGTCGTGGTTCTCGAAGATGAACGTCATGGCGGGGCCGACGCTGAGTCTTCGGTACTTTTTGGCCTCGATGATGCGGGCACGGAAGCGCTCGCGGATCTGCTCGTAGGCGCCCAGGTCGAGAATCTCGGAGCGGTCGACTTTCTTCATGGTGACACCTCGTCGTTGGAGATGGGCAGGGGCGAGAGGGCGCTCAGCGCTTCGGGGCTTGGGCCCACCGGCAGAAGGCCATAGGCGCGGTTGAGCAGCTCGATCGGGTGCACGGCTACGGTGCCGAGCTCCTGCGCGAGGCGCTGGCCCGAGAGCGGACAGTCGGTGGCGACGGCGCTGTAGCCCGAGACGCGCTTCACACCTTCGACGAGCTTCTGCGCATAGCG
>CAYNOM010000557.1:2579-4830 GCA_964398415.1 uncultured Polyangiales bacterium
CGTCCACGGCGGAGCACTGCTCGATGATCTCGACCTCGGTGCCGGGCACCTTACGCAGAATGTTCTGGGCGGGCGTGCCGACCTTTTGCGCGCGCAGGTGACAGGCAGCGTGCAGCGCGATCTTACCGAGCGGATACTTGAAGTCGGTGCGGAGCTTTTTGTCGCGCAAGAGCTTGATGCGCACGTACTCCATGAGGTCGAAGGTGTTCTCGGCGACGAGCTTGGCCTCGGGTGTGGCGAGCAGCTCGGGATACTCCTTCTTGAGCACGTAACTGCAGGTGGGCCCCGGCACCACCACGTGCATCCCCTTCGCGACGAACGGGTATAGGGTGGCCACGTTGCGCTTGGCCTTGTCGATCGCAGACGCCACGTCGCCGCCGTCGAGATTGGGCATGCCGCAGCAGGTTTGCTCTACCGGATAGTGCACACGCACGCCGTTGTGCTCGAGCACCTGCACGGCGGCTTTGCCCGCTGAGGGAAGGTTGAAGGTCACGGTGCAGGTCGCGAACATCACGACCTCGGTGTGCATCTCCGTGGTCGGCTGCGCTTTGCGCGTCTTCATCCAGCGCGCGAAGCTCTCGGCGGCGAAGGGCGGTAGGTTGAAGTCGGCGCTGATGCCTGTGACCTGCTCTTGCACCTTGCGTAGCAGGCGAGTCTCGCTGACCAGGTTGGCGACCTGCGCGGTGCGGCCACTTCCAAGCCAGCCGAGTAGTTGGGGCTCACCGAGGGCTTTGTCCTGCAGCGTGACACCGTCGCGCCGTGCGCGCTGGGCCTTGTGGCGCAGCATCAACCGCGGAAAGTCGAGCATGAACGCGTGCCCATCGTCAGGGGTGTAGGGGCACTTGAAGTAGCAGAGCTTGCACTGATAACAGAGGTCGTTGACGGCCTTGTAGTCGTGGGCGTCGAAGGCTTCGATCTCTCCGCGCTTGAGCCGGACGTAGTTGTCGACGCGCTCGAACATGGCAGGAAACGACGGGCAGTAGCCCACGCACATGCGGCAGCCGTGACAGATCGAGAACACACGCTCGAGCTCCTGCTCGAGGTCGCGTGCATCCCAGTAGAGGGGATCGTTCGGATCGAAGACCGGCGGTTTGTCGGGACGCATGACGCTGACGCTTTCGTGCTCGTGCACAAGGCCTGACCTCGGGCACGTGAACGCAGGCACCTCACCTGCGAACACGTACCGCGATCGTCGAAGCGCGTGGGTGCTCCGTCAGGGACGAATCAGTCGAGCGAGTCGAGGGCCTTCTGGAAGCGACCCGCGTGGCTCTTTTCGGCCTTGGCGAGAGTCTCGAACCACTCGGCGATTTCGCTGAAGCCCTCGTCGCGGGCGGTCTTGGCCATGGCCGGGTACATCTCGGTGTACTCGTAGGTCTCGCCGGCGACGGCGGCGGCGAGGTTCTTGTCGGTGGTGCCGATGGGCTTGCCGGTGGCAGGGTCGCCGGCGACCTTGAGGAAGTCGAGGTGGCCGTGGGCGTGGCCCGTCTCGCCGTCCGCCGTGTCACGGAACAGGCCGGCCACGTCGGGATAGCCTTCCACGTCCGCGATCTTCGAGAAGTAAAGGTAGCGGCGATTCGCTTGCGACTCACCGGCGAACGCTGCCTTGAGGTTGTCCTCCGTCTTCGATCCTTTGAGCTCAGCCATGATTGCTCCCCTTTTCGGTTGGTTCGTGGGCGCGACAAAGCGCGCCGTCACTGGGCCTTGCGGCACGAGGCACACAGGCCCCGATAGATCCGCTCGACACGGTGAATCTGCACATCCCGCAGGCTACTTGGCGCGCGTGCGGGCTCGCTGTGCGTGGCGCTTCGAAGAACGTCCCGCACGGTGCCGCAATGCTCACACACGAAGTGATCGTGGGGGTGAACGTTGGGGTCGAAGCGCGCGGCGCCGCCGAGCTGCACCGTCTGACAGGCGCCGACCGCGTTGAGTGCGGCCAAGGTGTTGTAGACGGTGGCGAAGGACATGGTCGGAAACCCGGGGCGCAGCCGATCGAATAGCTCGTGGGCTGTCGGGTGCGTTTCGTCGCCCACCAAGCAGCGCACCACGGCGAGGCGTTGGGCCGTGACCTTCAGCCCAGCCTCGCGTAGCCTCTCGGCCACCTCGCGCACGACGCGCTCGTTTCGACTCGCATGCTCCATGGGCTAGTTTAGAGTCGTGCTTACCTAAGAAGCGGTAAAGGATGCTGCGCGCACGTGCCAGCCCCGCGCTGCGCGGGCGGCAGCACGGGGTGCAGGGGTGATCTCGGAGGGGG
>CAYNOM010000558.1:0-4813 GCA_964398415.1 uncultured Polyangiales bacterium
GCCGACAGCGACGGCGATGGCACGGCCGACTGCAACGACGCGTGCGCGAGCGATGCGGCCAAGACATTGCCGGGCGTGTGCGGCTGCGGCGTCGCGGACACCGACAGCGACGGCGATGGCACGGCCGACTGCAACGACGCGTGCGTGAGCGATCCGGCCAAGACATTGCCGGGTGTGTGCGGCTGCGGGCACGCTGAGACCACGCCTTGTGGCCCGGACTGCGGGGACACCGCTTGTGACTCGTCTGATGGCGGCGTACTCACTGACGCGAAGCACCCGGACCCCGGGCACGACTCACCCCCTTCGCCTAACGTCACCGAGCCCCCACGTTCGCCTGACGCCACCGAGCCTCCACGGGGATCGCGGCGCTCCTCCGCGCGTTGTTCCAGCATTCCTATGGGTGGCCGAAGCGGTGGTGGGACGCTGCTGTTCGCACTGGCGGCACTATGCCTCGCACGGCTTCGGCGACGCGCATCGTGGTCGTGCGCGAGAACTTAACGAGCAGCCGCCAGATCTTGGCTCATCAGGCGCCCGTGCGCGCCGGATCACCCAGCGCCGCGATGGCCGACTCCCAGTCCCGCCCGTCGAAGGTGCGCGTGGGAATGCTCGCAAGGTCCACGTCCGCGACGCAGCGCAGATTGACGCTGTACCCGTCCGGGTGGCTTCGCGGCACGTAAAACGCGCTAATGCCGCAGCGCTTGCAGAAGTGGTGCTTGGCCTGGTGCGTCCCAAAGGTGTACGTGCCGAGATCGTCCCAGGACGTTTCCAGTGTGAGCGCCGATGCGGGCACGAACCAATGCACGAAGCCCTTCATCGTGCAGATGGAGCAATTGCACACGGTCGCGTCACTGAGCTGTGCGCGCACTCGAAAACGCACCGCGCCGCAGTGGCATGCGCCCATGCGCGCCTCGCCAGCAGCGGCGGCCTGGGGCCCGCTGCGCAGCACACGTGCCATCCGCAGCTCATCAATGGATGCATCGGCCAGTGCCCGCGCTCGCGTTGTCCCGTCAGGCTCGAAGCCGAAGTGCGCGTAGAAGCCGCGCGCGCGGCCGTTGTTGACCACGACCCAGAGCGTGACGCGCGCGTAGCCGGCGTGTTCGAGTCCCTGCAATGCGGTGCGCATCAATGCCTTGCCGACTCCGCTGCTCAAGGACTCGGGCGAAACGTGCATCGCGTAGACTTCCGCGGTCTTCGCGTCGTGTTCGCCGTCCTGCCCGTCTCGGGTGCCACCTGCACGGAGGAACCCGACGATGTCAGCGTTGCGCTCGACCACCCAGGTGCGCTCGCTTCCGCGCATGAGGCGACCCTGCCATGTGGCTTGGGCACGCTGCGGATCGATGGGCGAGAGCGGCAGAGCGGGCATCGTGCCCTGGGCGAACGCCACCTCCCAAGAGTGGCGATGGAGGCGCGCGAGCGCGAGGGCATCACGCGGCTCGGCAGGGCGGACGTGGCAGGGGTCGACGCTGCGAAGGGTCGTGGCGTACGGCACAAACGCGGCCTTCTGCCAAAAACGCAGACCGAGGCGGTTGGTCTGAAGCACTTCGACTTGGACGCGAGTGCCGGCTGGCCAAGCGGCCTTGAGCGCGTTGAGCAACGCACGCGCGGCCCCTCGGCCACGACACCCGGGCAGCACGTAGAGCTGGCGGATGTGTGCCTCGTGGATGCGGGCCTCGTAGGCATCGACCGACAGCCGGTGCAGCGCGTAGCCCACGGGCTCGCTGCCCGAGAGCACGAGCGTGGCCCTATACCCCTCGCGCAGCAGGCCGAGCATGCGCGCCTCGAGTTGCTCGAGCGAGAGCACATTGCGGCTGCCCTCGTCGTGAACGAGCTCGCGATTCCACCATGCGAGCAGGGTTGCGTCCGCTTCGGTTGCATCACGGAACTGGAACATGGCGTCCTTTACTATGGTGCGGCGTCTGGGCGCGCAACGTATCCCGCATCCACCGACCCTGTCCTTCGCGGCGTCACGCGAGGGGTTTGTTGTCGCAGTCATTGAACGCCATGCAGTTCACGACCCCCGGTTAGGTGGCGGCATTCTTCCTCCCGAAGGGCAAGGAAACCCGCATCAAGACCGCGATGGCCACTTGCCGTATAGGAGTAGCGGAAGTTCGAAGGCAACGTTCCGATCCTCATGTTGGCGTAGGCAATCGTGCCCGAGCACATGTTGCCGTCGTTGAGCGCGCGCTTGTGGGGGTCCTTCCAGCCCATGTTGGTATAGGCGTTCAGTCGGTAGTAGCCGTCGATCTTGTTCATTTCATCGACGGCCAGGTTTCGGTAGTAGTGGCCATTGGTGCCAGCGAGCTTCAGGGACCCTGCCTTGAGCCAGCTTCCGGAAGCGCCGTCATTGCGCACGCCCGGACCGCCGTCGCGAAGGCTCCGCTCTCCCGTTGGCTTGAGTCGCTCCGGAATGCTGTCGAGCGCACCCTTCGTGTTCTCTTGGACGAGGTCGTCGATCTCCATCGTGTTGTGACGGACCACCCTGTCGGAGATCATCATGCCGTATGGGTAAACTTCTGGCCCAGCGCGTCCAGGACGGCGCGTACCGGATGGTCCGGGTGTCGTTGCGCGTGAGAATCACTTCTCCCTTGCGAATCCTGGTGACCTCGCTGTCACGCATCATGCACGGCTGTGCCTGGGCCAAGGACGGCAGCACGAACAGGGCCAGCATGAAGCCGAGAAGCCCGAACGGGGAAGGTGAAGAGGTGGATCTGGGGTGGTTGCGCATCAAAGCATCTTCCTTTCGATGCCCTGCCATCCGCAGAACCCATGCCAGGAACAGGCTCGTGCTTCCCAGCCCGCGTGCTTCGCGGAAAATCACGACTTTTCGTGGGGAGCGTCGTGTCGCCCAGCGTCGGTTGAGCAGGAAAGGACAGCGGGCTGAGCAGCTTCATCCCATCCGGCAAACTCTGCTCAGGCGACATTCCGACGTCATGCCCGTCGCCGCGCTCATGGTGGCGTGGGGCACCCGCCCTTCGGCCGTGCTGGGGGAGCTTCGCGGAACAGTCGCCACCGGGTGAAGCGGCAACGTCACGCGAAACAGCCTCCACACCATAGCCGCAGACGCGGGACGTAGCGCTTCACAAGCTTGCCCACAGCCGCGAGCACGAGAGCCAGACACAGCCAGGTCACGTAGGGCGCGAGCGCTTCGAAGAACGCCACATCGATCACGCCTGCCTCCTTCGGCGCCAGGCCCCAATTCTGTCGGCCGAGCTCGCTGTCGCCTTCGCGTCTCGCGGCCGCTTCAGACTCGATGCGTCGGTGCAGGTCGTCGAGCCCGTGACCCATGCGATCACACCGCCTCGACGACGGGGCCCTCGTCTTTCAACCCGCGCCGGCTTCCACCCAAGCAGAGGTCGAGGCGCTCGTGCTCGACGTGCAGACGCGCGTCATGCGCCTGCTTGAGCGCGAAGGCTTACTCGACGTCTCCTAGCGAGCCGTGTGTTCCCCAAGACCGCGGTGGGGAACGCTGATCCCGGCGCGAACTTGCAGCCCTACAGGCCACGCCGAGCGGTGAGGGGGCGTGTGGTCGGGTCCGTGGGCGGCGGTCCAGCGGCTCGGGAAAGGTCGGTTTCATGCGTCGATTCGCCCCTATGCCTGCATGGACGTGAAGGCCCCCCGCTGCTCCGACATGCACAGAAACGGCCGAGGTCCACACCGGTTGCACGCGGAACGAAGGAAGAAACTCCATGGCGTCGAAGCTCCAGTCCACCGCTGCGTATTCCAATGCCCCTCTCGTTACCCCGGGCCGCCGCGCGCGGTTGGCCCAGGCCGTCCTTTCCCTCCTCACGCTCACGTTTCTGGGCTTGGGCTGCATCGAAATCGACGCCGCCGCCGACCCGGACGGGTACGAGCTCGACGACGAAGACGGCGGCGTGGGCGACAAGGCGCTCGCGACGGTGCGCTACGAGGCGGAGGCTCGAACCGCCCAAAGCGGCTGCTCCGTCGCCTCGAACAACGCGGGCTACACGGGTTCCGGGTTCATGGACTTCGGCGGTAACGGCACGTGGATCGAGTGGAACGCGGTCAACGCCCAGCTGGCGGGTCAGTACACGTTGACCTTGCGCTACGCGAACGGCGCCCCCGCGGCCCGGCCAGCGAACGTCACCGTCAATGGCGCTGCGCCCACTGCGGTCCAGTTCGGTACGACCGGCAGCTGGACGCGCTGGGACTCCGCGTCTGTCGTCGTCTCGCTGCGTCAAGGCGCGAACACCGTGCGTGTCACGGCCAGCACGAGCGCGGGCGGCCCGAACGTCGACCACGCCGAGCTCACTCCCAAGGACCTGTGCCCGAGCGATCCGAACAAGACTGCCCCGGGCGAGTGCGGTTGCGGCGTCCCCGAGGGTAGCTGCAGCTCTCGCTACGAGGCCGAGAGCCGCAGCGCGCAGAGCGGCTGCAGCGTTGCCACGAACAGCGCTGGATTCACGGGATCCGGCTTCATGGACTTTGGCGGCAGCGGAACGTGGATGGAGTGGAACAACGTGCGCGCGGGCAGCGCGGGCACGTACTCCCTTACCTTTCGCTATGCCAACGGCGCAGCCGCAGCGCGGCCGGCGACGATTGCAGTGAACGGAACCGCAGCCGGCACGGTGCAGTTCGCCCCCACCGCGAGCTGGACCACGTGGGCCACCGCGTCCATCGACGTCCCCCTGCGCCAAGGACAGAACACCATTCGGGTGACCGCGAGCTCGAGCACAGGCGGGCCGAACCTTGATCACGTCGAGGTCGTCGCAAGAGGCGGCACAGGCGGTGGCGACTCGGGAGGAACGAGCGGTGGAGGCAGCGGTGGAGGCGGCGGCGCAGGCATCTCGCTACC
>CAYNOM010000559.1:0-4812 GCA_964398415.1 uncultured Polyangiales bacterium
CCTCGGTGACGCAACGATGACCGTCGACGCACGGACCCCCACCCCTCGATGAGCTAAACGCCTCGGCTTTGATGCTTTCGGGATGCCCGGGGCTGGTGACTGCGATCAGGCCCACGGCCACTTTCGGCTCGCCATCACGCTCGTACACCTGCATCACGGCCGCGTCGGGCGGCACCTCGCGAACCTCGATGCTGAATCCGGCCGGGAACTGACCTTCCACATCGACATCAACGATGTCGTAGCGACCGACGCGCAGCGTGCGGAACGCGAGGGCCGGAATCAAGTCTCGGTTGGCGGGCGTGTCCTCTATCTCCACACTGCCTCGAAGGGCGAACAGGGCCTCCCCCTCGTAGGCCGGCGTGGCCTGCGCATCGCAGGCCGCAGCCAAGAGAGCTCCTGATATCAACGGTAAACTTGAGCGCATGACGGGCACCTCGCAGCTGAGATTTGTCCCTTAGGAGCGCGAGGGGCCAAAACCGCCACCCATCTCGATCTCGACCTGGATCTGCTCCAGGTCGCGTCATGACCGGGACGGCCACGCGCCACAGGAGATTGGCTATGACGCCCGGCCGGGCGGGATGCCTCGAAGAGGGGGCTTTGAAAGAGCTATCCCGGCGCCTCCTCGGGGGCGAGGGCGGGCCGACTCAATAGGAGCTCGACACTGCGGATGGGCGGGTCGAGCTCGTGAGCGCCGCGCGCAAGGTCTCGGCCGCTCCCTGGGGATGATCCCAACCCGAGCTCACGGGGACGACGTCGATGCGCAGGTGCTTGAGCTGCTCGCGCGCATGATCGTCGGGCAGCGCATCGCCGAGCCAGATGGCGACCCGCACGTGCGACAGGAGCGCACCCCACAGGGGGCGTAGCTCGCGATCGATGGGCACCGCGAACAGCTCGACCTCGACGCCGCCCACGCGCAGGGAGCCGATGGTGCCGAGGCTGCCCTCCCCGGCCGGCTCGGGCACCGACGCCTCGGACACGAAGCCCTCGACGCCCGACAGAGCCCGCGCGAAGCGCGCCATGACGACGTGATTCGTGGTGAGGATGGCGAGCCGCGCCGCGCCCTCGGAGCCCATGGGCCGGAGCTTGAGCGCCGCTGCCCGCAGCACCACGGCCTCATCCTCGTCGCACAGGTGGGTGCGCTGCGTGCCCGCGTCGAGCACGACGAGCGAGTTGGTGTCGATCAGCGCCTTGATCCCGCGCATGACGTCGAGGTCGCTGTCGGGAAAGACGTCGAGCAGCTCGTCGATGCCGCGCGTGTCCTCGCCGAGCGCCGTCAGAATGCGCTCGGCCATGGAGGTCATGTCCTGCGGACGGCGCGCCAAGGCCACCTGCGCTGCCGTCGAGGGCATCGTGCTCTGCACTTCCTTGAGCTCGTCGGCCTGCCGCACCGCCTCCATCATGAGCATGTCGGTCGAGGCGTGAATGGTCTCGGCGACGGACGTCACGTCGGGCATGAACAGAAACTGGCCCTCGGTGGCCGAGAGCAAACGATAGAGCGCTTTTTCGCCGCGCGCGCCCCGAAATGCACAGTCGACCACGCGACCGTCACGCACACAAATCTCGCCGCTCGCACCCGCGGCCTCGACGCGCAGGGTGCCGGTGCGGCGATTGGCTGCGAAGACCTGCAGCAGATCGAAGAGCGCCACCTGGGCCAGGTCACCGCGCAGCTCGGGCTCGCGTCGAGGTGCGCTGCGCGCGCGGAGCACGGCCTCGAGCCGCGCCACCACCTCCGCCACGTGAAACGGCTTGACCAGCGCTTCGACGCGCGGGTCGAGCGCGCTCAGGTAACCCGGATCGGGCGCCGTGAGCACGAACGCGTGGGCCGTGGAGGTGCGCGGGTTGTCGCGCAGCACCTCGAGGAACGTCCTCACGTCGACCACCGGCACGTCGCGATCGACCACCACCACGTCGGGCGCGCTCTCCACCGCACGCTGCAACCCCGCCCGACCATCCGCACACAGGGTCACGTGATGACCGCGGGCGCGCATGGCGCGCGACAGCGTGCCGAGCGTGTTGTAGTCGGCGTCCACGATCAGGACGCGGCCTTGCAGTCGTTCCGTCACCTGAGCTCCGGCTGAAGGTGGTAGGTGCTCTGCAGTGCGTTGACGAGCCCCTCGACGAGCTCGAGATCGGAAGAGTGGTAAGCGTCGAGCTGGCCGACTTCGGAGCGGCGGGCCACGAGGCAATAGCCGCCGCGCTCGGTGATGCACAGGATGAGCGCGGTCTGCTTGAGCCGGCTGTCGGGCAAGGGCAGCCGTATCTCGGCGGCCGCATCGCGCAACGAGGACGAAGGCCCGAGCAACCACGCGCGCAAAGACAGATGGCCCGCGGACGTCACCATGCGCGCCACCTGCGCGCTGAGCTCGGCATCGCCTGCGAGATACAGCGTGCCCGCGACCCGGTCGCGCTGCGCGTCGCGGATCAGGGTGGTGGCGATGCGCGTCACGAGCTGGGGCGGTATGGAAGCGCGGGCTCCGGTGCCGGAAGCCTCGAGCACGGCGTCCTCGTCCTCGCCATGGCTCTGCAGCAGCGCCTCGACGATCTCCCAAAAACCGCGCCCTTCGAGCTCGAGCGCATGCCACGCGCTCCGCAAGGCGCGCTCGCTGCGCTTTCGGCTGAGCTTGAGCAGCACGCCGAGATCGCCACCATCGGCAGGAAACACGCTGATGCCGATGCTCGGCGAGGGGCGCGTCGTCTCGAGACGCGCGGTAACGTTTGGGGCTGAGACCTGGACGTCGGTGGACAACGACGCGAGCCGGTCGAGAATGCGCCGGCGACAGGAGAGCGCGCCGAGCAAGCCCGTCTCCGGCAAGAGCAGGTAGTACTCGCCGTCGTCGATCCGCGCGACGACGTCGCTGTCGCGCACAGCCGACAGCACGCCCGCCGTGACGGTGCGCCTGAGGGCGGACAAATCGTGCAAGGGCAGCTCGGCCGAGAGCTCGGCCATACCCGAAAGGCGCAGCGTGAGCAGCGCAAACGCCCGGTGATGGCGGATGGCGCGCTCGATCTCACGCGCCGCCACGTCGCCGAAGTAGGCGAAGGTGTAGGCCCCGGTCTCTGGATCCTTGATGCCACCGCGTGCGATGGCGTCGACCTTGCGCGCCGCGGTGAGCGTGGCGCTGGCGAGGCGCGCGATGACCTCGAGCAGCTCTGAAGCCTCCACCGACAGGGGCGTCGAGTGCGCGCGCTTGAGCACCACGAGGCCTATCCGCGCGTCGCCGTCGGCGAGCAAGAGGTGCACCTCGTCGCCCACCTCGCCCACCGTCTGGCCCTTGGCCACGTGCACGTCACGGCCCGTGAGCTGGCTTGGCAAGAGCCTCGCATCGCCATCGACGGCCAGCCTGAACATGCGATCGACGCCGCTCGGATCGACGAGAAACAGGCCTCTCGCGGTACTCTCGATCTCGGCCGCACAGGCGTCGAGCACCCGCTGCGCCACCGCGGAAGGCTCGGATTCGGCCACGAACGCGGCGCAGCGCGCGAAGGTTTCGGTGCGGCGCGCGCTCGAGGCGACCTTGGCGTGCAGGTTCGCCCGCTCGGCGATCAGCATGCGGCGCTCGCGGGCGCGATCGGCCGCCACCAGGATCTCGTCGCCCGTCAGCGGTGTGACCACCGTGCTCAGCACGCCGAGGGCCATGGCGCTGGCCGCCTCCTCGACCTCGTCCGCGGCGGACATCACCACCACGTCGAGATCCGGATACAGCGCGCGCAGATGGTGCACGAGGGCCAGCCCGTCGCCGCGCGGCATGGACAACGACACGAGCGCGAGGTCGAAGGTTTCCTGGCTCAACCGCGCCAGGGCCTCGGGGACGTCGGCGCAGGCCTCAGCCCGCTCGCCGTTGTCCTCGAGCACGCGCAGCGCGAACGAAGCATCGGTCGGATCGGCAGCGACGACCAGCACGCGCAGCCGCGGCGCGGTCATCGGGGCACCTCGAGGGGCCACGCCACGCTGCCCTCGAACACACGCCGCGCGGGGCCACGCATCTCGATGCGCTCACCGCGTTCACCTACGCGAATGGTCAGGGGCCCGCCCGGCAGGTGCACCGTCAGCGGCGCGGTGCGCTCGGCGCGGCCGGTCTCGACCGCCGCCACGGCCGCCGCGCAGGCCCCCGTGCCGCAGGCCAGCGTGAAGCCGCAACCACGCTCCCACACGCGAAGGTCCATCTCGCCTTCGCTGCGCATCCGCGCAAAGCCCACGTTGGCGCCCGCGACAAAACGCGGGTCGCGCTCGAGGCGCGGCCCTAGCGTATGCTCACGTCCCGCGACGTCGTCGAACACGACCGCGTGAGGGTTGCCCATCGACACGGCCGTGACGTGCAGCGGCTCGCCATCGACCTCGAAGGGTTGCTCAACGTGCTCTCCGTGCGCATGTCGGAGCACCTCGGCCGCCGCGAGGGATGCGGGGCGCATGCTCACCGTGACCTCCGCAGCCGACTCGCCCTCGAGCGCCACGCGCACCCCGTGGGGGCCAGCGCCCGTGTCGACCTCGAACTCACGACCTGCCACCAGACCTCGGTGTACGAGGTACAGCGCCACGCAGCGCAGCCCATTGCCGCACATTTCCGGCTCGGAGCCGTCGGCGTTGATCACGTGCATGAACGGCCGCCCCTGGCGCAGGCCCGTCAGCAAGATGCCGTCGGCGCCGATGCCGAAGTGGCGATCACACAGGGCGCGGGCAGCGGCCGGCCCCACGTCCTCCCCCGGCAGACGCTCCACCAGGATGAAATCGTTGCCGAGCCCCTCGTACTTGGAAAAGGTCAGTGCCACGAAGCCCTCAGTGTACCCGAGCTTCGCATATGACCGCCACTGGGC
>CAYNOM010000560.1:0-4806 GCA_964398415.1 uncultured Polyangiales bacterium
CACGAGCGTTCGCGCTGAGCTCAAGTTGCCTGCGCGTAAACCCTTCTCAAGGGTCACCCCTGGCCTGCCGACCGACGCTGCCATGTGGAGGGGAGTGAAGCCTTCGGCGTCGCCCTTTAGCGGGTCAGCCCCGTGCTCAAGAACCAGTGCCGCGCCGCAGGATTCATTGACGGTAGTGTGACGACGCGCGGCTGCTGCTGCAAACCGCGCTCCAGGTGCGGCAAGATGATCGGCGTTCGGTTTTCCGTTGTGGCGCGCCGACGTCGCCTACGGGATGCGCACGTCGCCCACCGGGAATGGGTTGAACGCCACCTCCCAGCGGAACCCGTCGGGGTCCGCGAAGTAGCCGCTGTAGCCGCCCCACGCGCGCTGCTGCGCGCCATGCACCACGGCACCCGCTGCGCGCGCCGTGGCCAGCACACTGTCCACCTCGGCGGGAGACGCCACGTTGTGCGCCAGCGTGAACGGCAGCGTGCCACCGCGCATCACCTCGCCGATCTCTTCACGCGCCCCCTCTTCGCTCCACAGCGACAGCACCAGCTTTTGGCCCACGTGGATCATCACCACGTCGTCGCCCGTGAAGGCGGCGGTCCAGCCGAGGCCCTCCAGGTAGAAGCGGCGCGCACGAGCGAGGTCGGCCACCACCAGCGTCACGAAGTTGAGTCGCGGCTCCATGCGCCTGCGTACACCAGGTGGACGCCGCTCGGCAACCGGCTGCCCTCGTCGACGGTGGTTAGGGCACAGGGGTAAAGACATGATCTCGGGCTCCTGGCGAGCCGCCTTGCCCCGTCCCGGCGCCGGAATGGCAGCCGACGCAGAGCGTCTTTGCCGCGCCTGAATCGCCAAGGCCATCTGCGATGACCGAGCCGTCGATGACCTCGTACCAGTACCAGGCAGCGCCGCCTGCGCTGTCGGGCTCGGTCTTCAGGTACACGGCGTACCCGTGGGGTGAGGTGTCGCTCTCCGAGGCGTAGAGCTCCTTCACACTCGCGGCGCCCTGGGGCCAGTCTGTCGTCGCCGAGGAATTGGCAGAGATGAGTGCATTCGAGCAGATGCGGTTGGCGCCGTGGCCCGAGCCAATGCGCCGGGCGTGAACGTCAGACTCGCAGCTCCAGACTTTGTACGCGCCCGTCTTCAGCCACGCGTCCAGCTTGGCCGCGCCCTGCGGTGGCGTCTGGTCGTCTCCCGGCGTCGCTCCGTCGCGGTCGCCACCCTGCAGCCCGCCGTCGACGCTCGGACGTGCCGCCGGGGCGTCTTCGTCGCGGCAAGCCATGCACCAAGAGAGCAGCACTAGGTTCAGCCATCCGAGATGGCTTGGCGAGAATGTCATCTTGGTATCCTTTCTCTGCATTTGTAGGCCTCGACAGAGGACCGCGCCCGAGCGCTCGGAGTAAGCCGGTTTGGCCGTTTCGGTCAGCGAGAACTGCTTGGCTTGGGGCACCGGCCTGTGATAGCTCACGTTCGTCATGCAACATCCCCCCCGGTTTCCCATGCAATGGGCGATGGCGTCTTGCGTCCTCGCCCTGACTGGCTGCGCGTTGGACGCAGCCGATCATCGCGCGCCGAGCGTCCTCGAAAGCGACGCCGAGCCCGCGAGCATCGCGTCGAGTCGCGAGGCGGTCGATCCCGCGGCCGACCCGAACGTGCTCCGCGACATGTACGAGTCGTGGAAGTTGGCCCACGAGGCTCGCGGCGGCGACCGCCACGTGACCCTGCAGCTCAACGAGCTTAGGCACGTGTCGGTGATCCCGACGTCCACGCAAGGCACGGTGCACCTCGACCTGCTCAGCGGCAGCATCGCGCTCGAGATTCCGGCGTTGCCGAGCGACGAGGCCACCGACGTGTGGCTCGTCGACAACGCGGCGAACAGCAGCGTGCTTCCGGACGCAAATGACGCCATGGTGCGCATCGGGCGCATCGAGCTCGGCGAGCGCGGCAGCGACTTCGTGTTCGAGGCCAAGCTGGATCCAGCGCTGTTGCGTGACTTCGACATCGACGTGGTCGCCATCTCGCTCGCTGGACAGACGCCGGTGGAGGCGGGCGTGTTGTTCGGGCGCGTGCCGCTGTTCAACCGCATGTATACGGCGGAGCGCGTAGAGAGCGAGCTCGGGCTCGTGAAGAAGTCGAAGGGCATCGTGACGAACGACTACGTGCCCACGACGACCGACCTCTCCGACCTCGTGCAGCTCGGCCTTCAGGTCTTCACGCAGGAGACCTTCGGCGGCAACGGCCGCACCTGCGCGACGTGTCACCGCGTCGAGAACAACTTCACGATCGATCCCGCGTTCATCGCCAAGCTGCCGGCCAGCGACCCGCTGTTCGTGCACGAGCAGAAGCCGGAGCTCGCCGAGCTCGAGTCGCCACGCATGCTGCGCGAGCTTGGCCTCATCCGCGCCAACGTCGACGGCCTCGACAAGCTCGCGCGTCTACGCTCGGTGTCGCACATCAAGTCGATCGCCACGGGTCTCAACTTCTCGCACGGTCGGTGCGCGCCAGGCCCAACGTTCGATCCGAGCTGCGGCTTTCCGCCCAACATCGGGCCCTTCGACCTGCGCAACAAGCCCACGTTCAACGGCCCGCTCGCGCGCGCTGCCGTGCGCGAGGGCCTCGTGCTCACCGAGTCGACGGGCTGGTCGGGTGACGGCGCGCCGCACGACGGATCGCTGCTCAGCTTTGCCGTCGGCGCCATCGCGCAGCACTTTCCGAAGACGCTGAACCGCGTCGAGGGCGTCGACTTCCGCGCGCCCACCGAAGAAGAGGCGGACGCCATGCTCGCGTTCCAGCTCGCCGTCGGTCGCAAGCAGGAAGTGAACACGCGCGCGATCACCTTCGCCAGCGCGTCTGCGGCGCGTGGCTTCGGGCTGTTCAACAACAATCCTGGCGGTTGCAAGGATGAGAACGGCGTGCCTCACTGCGCGTGCACCTTCGACGTGCTCGGCGAGAGCTGCGGCCTCGATGTGCCGAGCGTGCCGGACGGTGCGGGTTGCGCCGGCTGTCACACCAACACCGGATCGAACATCGATCTCTCGCAGGTGCCGGTCGTCGCCGCGCACCTGAACCTCAACGCCGACATCGGCACGGCCGGTCGCCCCCACCCCGTCGCCGAGGCCATCCAGGCGGAGAGCGGCGAGCCCTTCCCGCTCGATTGCGGCCTCGGCCGGCTGAGCGCCGACGAGCACGTCTCCGTGTGCCGCAAGCGCGCGAGCTGGCCGCCGCAGGTGATCGACGCCTACTGCGATGGGTCCGTCGACGCGCCGAAGCGCACGGCCTATTGCCCCGATCCACAAGGCAACCCCACGGCTTGCACCGGCGCGTGCGGCTTCCCGGGTGCGCCCGCCTGCAACGGCTGGTTCGGGGACGTCGAGCCTGGCGCCATGCGCGAGCCGACCCCGGGCAAGAACCCCTTCGCCCTGGCCGGCGTCGAGCAGCAGTTCCCGAAGCTCAGCTGGTACTTCGTGCAGGCTTCGGCGTGTGACTTCGATCCGATTCAGTTCCCGCTTCCGATCGTGACTGCCGGCGCGGCATCGCAGACCGTGTGCGACTCTGCCTTTGGCGACGATCTCGAGTGGAGCGCGAACGGCGGGCAGGCCTTCTGTGCCAGCAACAACGACTGCGCGCGCTTTGGTGGCGGTTCGAGCTGCGTCTCCGGCATGTGCACGAACGTGCCGGCCTGCAAGTGCACGACCAACGCCTCGTGTGCGGCGGGTCAGATCTGCTTCCGTCAGCCAGGGGTGTTCATCGACGGCTACTGCCTCGACACGCACGCCTTCAAGACCCCCTTCGACAAGAACAACCCCGAACACCTGCAGCGCGCGGGCAACCGCGTGATGATCGAGCCGACGCCCGACTGGAACGCCTTCAAGCGCGTGTCGCAGGGCGGCTCACTGCCGCCTGGCATTCCTGGCGCGGCAGGCGACGCCTGTAATCCGTTCCTCAACGGCACGCCCGCGGGTGATGCGCAATGCTTCGGTCCGCAGACCTGCGTGAACAACAGTCCCTTCAATCCCGCGTCTGGCGTGTGCGGCGCCGATCCGGATTGGACGCCCGAGGTGTTGAGCCTCTGCGAGCACGGCACCCAAAACCCGGCGCTGCTCGCGACCGGCGGCTACGGTTGCTACGAGGGTAACCCGAACCCGCGCTGCCAAAACTGCAAGGCCGACTGTACGGGTAAGGGTCCCGGCTGCGTGCCATGCAACGTCGACGTGATGGTCGGGCCGGTGGAGAACCACTGCGCGGCCGACAACAACCCTGCCGATCCCGCGCTGCACGGCTATGGCGACGGTACCTTCTCGGTGCCGCCCGCACTCGAGTCGCCCGACACGGCGCCCTACTTCCACGACCACTCCGCGGAGCGTCTCGAAGACGTGATTCGCCACTACACCACCGAGCTCTTTGCCGCATCACCTGGCGCGCGTGAGCCGGTGTTCGTGCCCGCGCTCGAGCCCCTCAACATCGACGAGCAAGAGATCGCCGACATCGCGGCCTACCTGCGCGTGCTCAACGCGGCGCAGAACGTCAGCGAAGCCCAGCGTGCCATCGAGGTCGCGTTCGCGACACCGAGACACCACGACGGACGCACCGCCTTCGCGGACACCGAGATCGAAGACGCCATCGGCGTGCTCGCCGACAGCTACATCCACGAAGACGCCCGCGCACGCTTCGCGTTTGCTCGCAATCGGCTCGTCAAAGCTTGGAAGGAAAAGGACGCGAAGAAGATCGTGCGCTGGCTCGGGCGTGCGGCCTACCACGTCGATCAAGGGCGCGCGCTCTTGCTCACGGTCACCTCGAGCCCGGCCATTCCGCGCT
>CAYNOM010000561.1:0-4798 GCA_964398415.1 uncultured Polyangiales bacterium
GAGCACGAGCACGAGCACGAGCACGAGCACGAGCACGAGCACGAGCACGAGCACGTCGGCGTGAACGTGAACGTGGACGTGGACGTGGACGTGAACGAGCACGCGCACGAGCACGACCATAAAAGGGCGCCCTTGCCCCTCGCCCGCCTCAAAGACCTCGCCCTACGCCTTCTGCCCTGGGCGTCGCTCGTCGCCAGCATCGTGGGTGCGGTGATGATGGACCGCAGTGAGGAGCGGGGGCCCCTCGTCGCGGCCGCCATCGCCGCGGGCTGGGTGGTGTTCGTGGTGGTCAGCCTGGCGCATCGACCGAGCGACGCGGAGACGACCGGCGCCGTGCGCAAGGTGGTGCGCTTCGCGAGCACAGCTGCCAACCAGTCGCTCCTGCAAATGTCGCTGTTCTTCAGCGCCCCGTTCTACGCGTCAGCCTGCGCCTTCACGCCGCCACAGCTGGCTTTCGTCGCGCTGTTCATTGTGGCGAGCGCGATCACGCTCTGGGATCCGCTCTGCGAAAGGGTCCTGCTCCACCCCATCCACTCCGCGCTGCTCATGGCCTTCGCGAGCTTCGCGGGCTGGAACGCCGCGCTACCGATGTTGGGCGTACCCCATCGCAGCGCCGTATGGCTGGCTGCCGCTGCGGTGGCCGTGGCCATCCCCCTCGTGCGCTACCTGCAGGGGACACGCGGCAAGTCGCTGCTCGGCTCGATCGGCGCAGGCGCGGTCATACCCGCGCTCTTGCTTTCGGGTGCCATCGTCGCGGTGCCGCCCGCGCCGCTACGCGTCGTGCGTGCCGCCATTGGCACCGAGGTAAAAAACCGCGAGCTCGTCGACCCGCAAAAGCACTTCGCGCGCGCCCCGGAGCAGCTCTTCTGCTGGACGGCCATCCACGTGCCGATCGGCCTATCGGATCAGCTCGTGCACGTGTGGTCCGTCGACTCGCAGGTGACAAGCCGCATCGAGCTCGGCCTGCGCGGCGGGCGCGCGCGCGGCTTTCGCACCTGGTCCCGGCTTCGTTTGCGAGCAGACACCCGGGGCACTGTAACCTGCGAGGTCGTGACCACACTCGGCCAAACCTTGAAGCGCACTAGCGTTCAAATCGGCGACTGAGATCCCCTTTTCAAACAAGCATTCTTCCCGCTCGGGGCCCAGGCCTCCCACCTGCGCCTGGGTAGACGTACATGGCTACGGCTGTGCGATGGCGCGTGCGTCCGTGTGGCCGGGTCGCAAGGCTCGCGCACACTGAAGTTGTGTTGCGAAAATGTTTCGTGGATATTGTGACTTGGCTGTACCCAGAAGCCGGTTTGTTTCCCGGAACCTCTGGCGAAGAAGTGAGGCGAATCGCATGACCCAGTCCCTGCCCGTGGTGTTGAGCGCACAGGAGACCAACCTGCTCCTGGGTCATCGAGTGCGCGCACTGGAGTACGCCGCCCTAGGGAGTGTGCGGCGATTGTTTCGTTTGGCGGAGCTGAGCACCCACGCGGCGGCACGCGCCCTCGCGCATCGCACTCAGGTGACGCGCAACGTGCCCTACCTCGGGACGGGCCACCGCGCGCACCTGCTCGACATCTACCGCCCCCTAGAGGCCGCGCATCACGAGCGGCGGCCGGTCGTGATGTACGTGCACGGTGGCGGGTTCGAGGTCTGCTCGAAGGACACCCACTGGATGATGGCCCACGCCTACGCCAACGCGGGCTACGTGGTGTTCAACGTGAACTATCGGCTCGCGCCGAAGCACGCCTTTCCGCGTCCGCTCGAGGACGTGTGCGCCGCTTACCTGTGGCTCCTCGACAATGCCGCGCGCTTCGGGGGTGACCCCACGCGCGTCGTGCTCGCGGGCGAATCGGCCGGCGCAAACCTCGTCTCGAGTCTGGCTCTCGTCAACAGCATCGAGCGCCACGAGCCGTGGGCACGGGCCGTGTATCGTCGGCGCCGTCCGCCGAGCGCCGTCGTCGCGGCCTGTGGCCTCTTCGACGTCCAGCAGCCGCACCGCTTCCGCCACCTCGCGCACAGGAGCTGGGCCATCACGAAGCACGCCATCGAACAGGTGAGCCGCGCCTACGTGCCCCACGCAGCCACGAGCCACGACGAGCACGATCTCGCGAGCCCGCTCGCGTTGCTCGAGCGCAAGCAGGCACTGCACCGGCCTCTTCCGCCCTTCTTCGTGCCCTGTGGCACGCACGATCCCCTGCTCGACGACTCGCGGCGCCTCGCGTCTGCGCTGTCACGACGCGGCGTCGAGCACGAGGCCCGCTACTACGCTGGTGAGATCCACGCGTTTCACGCCATGTGGTGGCGCGCGGCCGCCAGGCGCTGTTGGCGCGACACTCTCACGTTCCTGCGCGATCGACTGGCCGAGCAGGAGCGCGTCCCGCGGGTCGCGGCCTGAGCGCACAGGCAGGCCGTGCCCCTCGCAACCTGGGGACGCGTCAGAACTGCATCGACTTGGTCTCGAGGAACTCCTCAAGGCCCTGCCGACCGAGCTCGCGCCCGTTGCCGCTTTGCTTGTAGCCGCCAAAGGGGGCGAGCGGGTTGAACTGGCCGCCGTTGATGTCGACCTGCCCGGCGCGGATGCGACGCGCCACGCGCTTCGCACGCTCGACGTCCCCCGACCACACCGCCGCAGCGAGGCCGTAGTCGGTGTCGTTGGCCAAGCGAACGGCATCGGCTTCATCTTCGTAGGTGAGGATCGACAACACCGGCCCGAAGATCTCCTCGCGCGCGATGGTCATGTCGGGCTTCACGTCTGCGAACACCGTCGGCTTCACGTAGTAGCCCTTGTCGAGCCCCTCCGGTGCCTCGGGCCCGCCCGTCACGAGGGTTGCGCCCTCCTCGATGCCGCGACGGATGAAGCCGCGCACGCGCTCGCGCTGGACGTCGCTGATCAGCGGCCCGAGCTTGGCCTTGCCACCGAGCGGATCTCCCACGGTCAGCGATTCGGCCACGCGCTTCGCGATCGCCACCACCTCGTCGCGCTTCGATGCGGGCACGAGCATGCGCGTGAGGGCGGTGCAGGTCTGGCCCGAGTTGAGGTAACAACCGCTGACGCCGGCCGCCACCGCGCGCTCGAAGTCGGCATCGTCGAGGATCACGTTCGGCGACTTGCCACCGAGCTCCTGGGCGACGCGCTTCACGGTTTGCGCACACACCTCTGCCACGCGCTTGCCAGCTCTCGTCGAGCCGGTGAACGAGACCATGTCGACCTCAGGATGCGCCGCGATAGCCTCTCCCACGGCTGGACCAAAGCCCGACACGAGGTTGAACACGCCAGCCGGAAGGCCGGCTTCGTGGATGACCTCCGCAAGCATGAACGCATTGAGCGGAGCCACCTCGCTAGGCTTGAGCACCACGGTGCAGCCCGCGACGAGCGCAGGGGCCACCTTGGCGACGATCTGATGCAGCGGGTAGTTCCAAGGCGTGATGCAGCCGACGACGCCGATGGGCTCGCGCACCACGAGCGACGAACCCACTTGCTCCTCGAAGGCGTACTCTCGCGCGAGCTTCGCGAAGATGCCGAAGTTGCGAATCGGCAACCCGACCTGAATCATGGTCGAGAGCTTGAGCGGCATGCCCACCTCGCCCGCGATGGTCTCAGCCACCTCGGAGATGCGCGCCTTGAGACCCTCCCCGATGCGTTCGAGCAGCGCCGCTCGCGTTTCCACGGCAGTGGTCGACCAGGCGTCGAAGGCGCGACGCGCAGCTTTCACGGCGCGGTCGACGTCGCTCGCCGATCCCTCGGGCACGCGGCCCATGACGGCTTCCGTGGAAGCGTTGATGACGTCGATATGGCCCGGTTTTTCCGGCGCCACCCAGGCGCCGTCGATGTAGTGCTTGTCGTACACGCGCATGGCCCGAGGGTGCCATGCTCACCGGACTACAGGTAGAGCGTTTTGCTCACAGAGAATCGGAGCACAGGCTGTTCGCGAGCATCCACAGACCCACCGGCGGCACCATCACCACCGAAAGCACCGCGAGTGGGAAGAGCGCGATGAGAAGCAGCGGTGCCATCACGACCACCGTCCCGACGCTGGCCAAAGTCCGCAGAGCCCCCATGCGCGACGCCCTGAACAGCTCGCCGACGAAACGCCTCGGTGTGTCCATCAACTTGCCCATGCGCACCTCCACGGGCCAACGACAGCCCTGAGGACTCGTCCAGCAACGCCCGTGCCCATGGGATGCAGCGCAAGCGACTCACGAAAGTACGTGGCTTTTTCGCGACCCCACACGAAGTTGCGGCGCCGCGGGCGACGACAGCGCGCCTAACCTGTTGGCCTCGCCAAACAGCGTCCTCTTTCTTGCTATCTTCCATGCAGACCCCTCGAGGCGGAGCGCTGCATGGGCGACGTGATCAATCTCAACAAGTTCCGCAAACAGAAGGAACGCGCTGAAAAGGCCAAGAAAGCCGAGCAAAATCGCCTCAAGCACGGCGAGAGCAAGACAGAGCGCGCGCGCCGTGAGAAGCAGAAGGCCCTCGAAGCGAAGAAGCTCGAGGGCCACAAGCTCGACGAGTGAGGCCCGCCCACGAGCGCCCTCGAGAGCTGTCGCAAAATGAGCTCAGGGCGAGCGCGCCCGCGAGGCTCAGTCTGCGGGATCGTAGGCCAGGTTCGGCATGAGCCAGCGCTCGGCCTCCCGCAACGACATGCCCTTGCGCTCGGCGTAGCTCTGCACCTGATCGCGCCCGATGGGGCCGACGTTGAAGTAGTGGCTCTTGGGGTGGGCGAAGTAGAGCCCGCTCACGCTGGCGGCGGGCAGCATCGCCATGTGGTCGGTAAGCTCGATCCCAACCTCACCGGCAGAGAGCAGC
>CAYNOM010000562.1:0-4797 GCA_964398415.1 uncultured Polyangiales bacterium
CACTCGGCCTGTTCGGCCGTCTACCGACGGCACAAGGACCCGCTCCTCGTGCAGAGGTTCGCGCGCCACACGAGCCTGCGCACGACGTCGATCTACCTTCACGCCGACGACGAGGAGATGCTGCAAGCGCTCCGCCACCAGCCCTGCTGAGTCAGGATCACGCGTGATCAGGCAGGTGCGCGAGCGCCTTCGCAACGATCCCCATTTGGGATCAGCGGCCGCGTGCTCGTACACTCAGGTGGTCGCCTGGAGGTGTCGGTCGGCAGCGCTGACAAGCTCAGCAGCGACCTTACCACGGCCGATTCGCTCGACGGATCACGCCTGATCCACACCCAGCCCACATTGATCACGCGAAACGCCAAATGGCTGCTAGCAGCTAGATGCGGGTTACTTGCACAGTAAACCGATCTTCGTCCCGATGATCGGTTTCGAAGGACCCCTGCGTTCGCTTTCTCGGACGGGTCGTGTTCGGTTTCTCGGGAGGCCCGTGATCGGTTTTTCAGAACTGACTTTCCCCGGAGAGCCGGTAGGGAACGACCCGTAAAGATTCGGTTTTCGCGAAAATTCGACCACCCCCCTCCCGCCCAGTGCCCCCGAGCCCCCGGGGCAGACGCGAGAGCGCGGAAAGCGGCCATCACGTGCGCCAAACGACACCCAAACCCTGGGTCGTTCAGGCCGATAATCTTTCGTGATTTCGCGTCCCTTGCTTGGCACGCCGAGCGCGGGATGTCCGAGTTGTGCGGAAGTCGGACATCTTTGGGGCGCCTCGAAAGCGAACACGAAACCGAACAACGGTCGGTTCTGCAGACCCGTCTCAAGGAAAACACGCGGGGGATCCATGATCGAGGTTGATCATCCGCGTGGACACCTCGCTCGACGTGCCCAGCGTCAGGCTCGGCACGCACGAGCACGTGCCCGCACGTCGACAACGCTCGAGGCGCACGACGCGCTCGCCACGAATCGCCAAGCTCGCCCGAACGCGCTCGATGCGAATGCGGCCCCCCACCCTGGCAGTTCGCGAATGGTAAGCTTCGGCTGGACCAGGTCGAAAGCTTCCTCGACGCGAACACGTGAGTGGCGCCATCGCCGCTCTCCGTTGCGACTGCCGGCACGCCCTCGAACAGACATGCCGATTGCAGCCACGAGAAGCGGCCTAGAAGATCACCACAGCGCCTGGACCTACCCGCCATGCCCCCTGGACCGGCATGGCCTTGTAGGGGCGCCTGCGGCGCCTGCGCGCGAAGGCGCGCCATCGCATCCCGAACGCCCCCCAGCCTGGCCCCCCCGGAGTGGCCCGCACAGACGCACGCCACGCGTGCGGGACCTGCGGGACTTCCTGGAGCGAGCCTGGCTCGTATCGCTGTCTTGTACTCTGAATTCTCTCTATTCTAAATGAATTCTTTTTCCTCTCCTTAAGTATAAGAGAGTAAGTCCCTATACCTCCGCCCACGGGTCGACTTCTTGAGTCCGTTCAGGCACTTGCAGAGGCGGGACTTCCGCCGCCACAAGCTCCGCGTTCGGGACTTCGGAGTCCCGTGGCGAGTCGGCAGTCACCCGCTCGAGCGAGTAACGGCGACCACGCCGGTCGTCACGGCTCACGCGAATGCGCAGCTCGCCAAAGACCTGGTCTCGCTTAGACTGCAACGCGCGCCCAAGGCGCGTGACCTGCGAGTGCGTCGAGGAGTGTGATGACGCGTCCTTGCGCTCTTCTTCGAGAAGGCCCCGCTGCTCGCAGATGTCGTTGAGCATGGCGACCTGCACATCGCTCGTTTCGAACAGACTCCACCACACCTGAGTGAACACGCGCCACGCCTCGGTCTCACGGTCCGCGTCCGCGTAGAGCTCGTCGGCGTTGTCGAGAAAGCCCTTCACACCGATGACGTCGAGGATGCCGCCTGTCACGGCAGCCCAACTCTCGAACGAACCGAGGCGCGCTGTGCCGGCTGGCTTGCCGGCGGCGACCCAGGCCTGCACGAGCGTGAGCGCAGCATGCACAAGCTCCGCGCGGTTGTCGCTGGCCCAAGCCTTGATCGGGTCGTGCTTGAACCCGGTCCTGCGCCATGCTCGATCGACGTTTGGGTTGAGCCGGATGCGAACCGAGCGCCTCGTCAACTCGGGCGACAGCTGCACGTTGTTGCCGGTGATCACCCACGTTGCACGGTTGGGGAGTGTGATCACCTCGTTCCGGCCGAGGAGGCGGGCACGCCACTCGTCGGACGTGAGCACGGTCGCCAGCGCCACGCTGTCCACGATCTTCCGCTCCCGGATGTTGTCGAAGGCGATGTACGGCGACGCTTGGAGTAGCTCGGAGGTCAGCGTCTTCTGCACCTCCTCCTCATCGGGCGGCAGGATGGCCATGCCCCCCGCACGCCCTGCCGCGAGGTGATTGGCCAGTTGAACGAGGAGGGTCTTGCCTGCCGCGATGGCTGCAGCCTCGATCAGAAAGAGCGGTGTACCTCCGGCGATCATCAGCCGGATGAAGGGCAGCAGCATGAACGCGAGAACGTGGGCACGGTCGGCTTGCGACGCGAACGGGAAGTCGAAGAGCAGCTCCTCGAAGAACAGCTCCAGTGCCGCCCGCACCTCGTCCTGCGACGGGCACAGAGCAACCTCGCGCAGCCGCAGCGATGGATCCAGGTGCAGCCACGCGCGGGCGCTCTCGTGGTACCCAGGTTTCTGCACGAGCGTTGCTGATGCGTCGAAGAACGGCGTGGTGATCACTCCTTCGAGCGCAGGAATCCCCTCGGGCCTTGCATGGAGCACGTCGCGGACGACGTCCGTGGGAGGCGGACAGATCCGCGCCTGCCCGTCCGCATTCACCTTGTGCCAATCCATGCTGCGCGCCAAGACACCATACATGCCCGCCTCGGTGCAGAGCTCGAGGCGTGGAGCGCGCCCGTCCTCTGCGCGCAGCATCGACAGGCCGGCCGCGGTTCGAAACAGCGGCAGCGGGTGCTCGGACAGCTGCGCACGCTCCACGCGCTGCAGGTTGAGCGGGATGAGCTCAGAGAGCACCTCCGACACAATCTCTCGGGTCTGTCGACCGTTGCAGCGGATGTCGGGGAATGCCGATTCGGCTCGGGCATTCGCGCGCTCATGTGCGGCGATTTCCTTGATTCGGCGAGCGATGACACGCCGTCCGATCTGGTGCCGCTTGACGATCAGGGCGGTCAGCCCCTCGCGCTCGATGTCCGAGACCTTCGTCATGGCTTCGAAAACGGGCTCGAGCGCCCGGTCGAGGTCGGCCCCGTTCACGTGGTAGGGGATCTGTTCGAGCAAGAACTCCACGAAGGGCTTGGCGGCATTCACGACGCGCTCGAGCGCCGCGGAGCCTTGGTCCCGAACCAGCTCGTTGACGTCGATCTTGCTCACACCCGCGGCGCGCGCGAGAGTCGCGATGCGCACATCGCAGCCGTCATTGAGCAGCACCTTCGCCGTCGCGATCGCGCCTGCTTCGCCGGCGCCGCTGTCCTCGGCGTCGTTGCAGATGACGACTTGTCCCGCGGTGCGCACGAGCTCCCGCAGCTTGGGCTCGTCACGCTTGCTGAAGCGCGTGGTCACGGGCGAGATGCACTTTACGTCCGCCTGCATGGCGCTGATGCAGTCGGTGACGCCCTCGGTGATGAGCAGCACGCGCGCGTTGCGCGCCGCGTCCTCGTTGTAGAAGTACTCGTTGCGCACGGTCTTCGACACGTACGGGTGCTTGCCGGAGTGCGTGAGGAGCTTCTTGTACTTGGCCTCTTCCCGCGGCTCGCTGCTCGTCTCGTCGTTACGGCGCGCGATGAAGTACACCACCCGACCGCCGCGCCAGTACGGAAACACGAGCCGATTGCGGAAGAAGTCGTAGACCCGCCCCCCGGCTTGGATGAAGAGCCCGCTCTTCAGCGCCTGCTCGCGGCTGAGGCCCACCTCGCCGATGAGGTGCGTGAACAGCCCGCCATCGGCCCACCCGAGCTGGAGCCTATCGATGGTCTCGTCGGTGAAGCCGTAGTGCTTCTGGTACCAGCGCTCGCGCCGCTCCGCTGACAAGGCGCGGTGGTAGTAGTCCGCGGCGAGCGCGAGCACGCGCTCCACGTCTCGGCGCTCATGGAGCTCGTCGAGCTCGCGCTTCGCAGTGGCAGCGTCTTGATATGGCCGAGGCACGCCGAACTGCTCGGCCAGCCTGTAAACCGCCTCCTTGAACGACAAAGAGCAGCGCTCCATGACGTAGTCGAAGACGTCGCCCGCGCGCTGGGTGCCTCCAGAGAAGTCCACAAAGCGCTGACTGTCAGCGTAGACCACGAACGACGGCGTGCGCTCGCTGTTGAAGGGCGACAGGCCCTTCAGCACGCTGCCGCAGGGCTTCAAGTCCACGTCGGCGCCGATCACCGCGACGATGTCACTCTTCGCGCGCACCGCTTCTACGAACTCGCGGAACGTGTTCACGCCGTTGGGCTTCGAGTGCGGCAGCGATTCGGCGGGCGCACGCCCTCGCCAAATGCTGATCACCTGCGCGCTCCTGTCGGTGGGCGGCTCATGCATCATGGCCACCTCCTTGAGGGGCGAGCGCTTCGGCTCGAGGGACGACTCGGAGACAAGGGCTCGGAGCCCCTTGCCACATCGCTAACGTACCCATTCTTCACTTCCTCCGTCCGCGCATGGGCAGCTCGCAGCGGTTCGGCCTGGCAGCGGTGCGCTCGGCCTGGTCCGTGGCGACTACCATTTCACCCAAAGCGCCGCGCGCGTGCTGCGCGCCTCGGGAAAGGCCGGTCGAAGTCCCGGCCGTCGTTCTCGGCAATCCTCAAGCTCAAGACATGA
>CAYNOM010000563.1:0-4797 GCA_964398415.1 uncultured Polyangiales bacterium
ACGCGATCACGTCCTCCAAATCGCGCCGCACGCGTGCTGGCGGAAATTGGATGTGGCGCTCATCGGCCAGGGCCGAGTTCATGATCGGCCAGGCACCGTTCTCCGCGCCCACGCGTCGCTCGATCGGTACCTCGACGCCATCGAGGAAGATCTCGTTGAGCTGCTCGCCATCCATGGTCGGGATGGGTCGCACGCTGACCCCGGGGGCGCTCTTGTCGACGATGAACAGACTGAGGCCCCGACCGCGGCTGCCCTCGGGCCCCGTACGCGCGAGCAACCAAAGATAGTCCATGTCCTGCGCGTACGACTGCCAGCACTTGTGGCCGTCGATCACGTAGCGGTCTTGGCGCCATACGGCGCGCGTGCGCAGCGAGGCCAGATCACTGCCCGCCTCGGGCTCGGAGTAGGCGATGGAAAAATGCTGCTCACCGCTGCGGATCGCTGGCAACCACTCGGCCTTTTGAGCCTCGGTGCCGTGTCTCATGAGCGTCTTGGCCACGATGCCCGCGCTGAGCGGATTGCGCGCAGCGCGCGCGTAGGCGACCTCATCCCACAGCACGAACTCTTCGTAGAGCCCGAGCCCAAGCCCGCCGTGCTCCTTCGGCCACGTGAGCGAGAGGTAGCCCCGCTCGCCCATGGCCCGAAAGAAGGCGCGCACCTCGGGCCAGCGCTTGCCCTGCTGCATGAATCCGCCGAGATGGCGATAGGGAGCGAGAAACTCGCGAACCTCGCGACGCAGGGCGGCCACCGACGCGCTCTCGTCGAGTCTCATCGCTCATCCTCGCGCTTTCGCGCATCGGGGCTTGGGTCCCACACAGGCGTGCGCCGCTCCATGAAGGCACGCGGACCCTCCGCGAAGTCGGGATGACTCCACATCTGCTTGAGCAGCCCCCACGCGTAGGCCTGCGCCTCGCTGTAGCCGCGCTCGAGGCCACCCCACACGGCCTGCTTCGATAGGCTCATGGCCTGGGGCGAGTTGCGAAGGAGCTCGCGCGCGAGCTCTTCGGCGAGCTGACGCGCCGCGTCGGGGCTCTCGCGTAGCTCGTCGACCAGACCGAGCTGATGGGCGCGCTCGGCGGAGAGGCGATAGGCCTTGCCCATGAGCGTCATGCGCAGCGCGGTGCCGAGCGGCAGGCGCTTCGCGAGGCCGATGTTCTCGAGCGCGCCCACCATGCCTACGTTCACGTGCGTGTCCATGAAGGCCGCGTTGCGCGAAGCAACGACGATGTCGGCGTCGACGACGAAGTGATGGCCGCCGCCCACACACAGCCCGTTGACCGCACAGATCACGGGCTTCCACACCCGGTTGTGGTGGGGCGACCAGAACACGCTCTCGCTCAACGGACGGTTCATGAAGACGTCGTCGACGGCGTCACCCTCGGCTTCGCTCACGTCGAAGCCGGTGCAGAAGTGGCGCTCACCGGCGCCGGTCACCACCGCCACGCGGATGTCATCGTCGTCACGCACCTCGCTCCAAATGGCGCGCGCCACCGCGTGCATGGCGGGGCTCAAGCTGTTGCCGCGCTCAGGGCGCGTGAGCGTGATGAAGGCGATGTGATCGCGCCGCTCGTAGCGAAAACCCGAAAGCTCACCCCGCAGATCGATCTCGTGATAGCGCGACAGCTTGGTCATGGATCAACCCCCAAAGTAAGCGAGCAGCGGCCCCGCCTCGCTCGTGCGTGACGCTGCGCGCGTGGCCAGCTGACGAATGCGACGAGTGACGTGATGGGCCGGCCCTTCGAGTGTGATGCCGATGGCCCCGAGCTTCTGATGGCATACGTAGGCCGTCTCGAGCGCAGCACTGTGGCTCGAGCGCAGAGCCGCCGAAATCAGGGCACGCGCGCGCCACGACTCGTCCGCGTCGAAGGCCGAGGCAGCCGCGCGTGAGAGCGCACGGGCAGCGACCAGCGCGATGTGACAGTCGGCGAGCGGATGGGCCACGGCTTGAAAGCTGGCGAGGGGACGACCGAACTGCTTTCGCGTGGCCACATGCGCCGCCGTACGTTCGAGCAGGCCGAAGGCCGCAGACGAGAGGTAGCTCGCGAGCGCGACGTCTGCGAAGAATAGCCCGCGTGCCGCGTGGGGCAGCTCGCACTCGACCTCGAACACGCCGCGCCCAAAGGGCTCACCGCCGAGGGTGTCGATCCGCTCGAGCTCTCCCACGTGCGCGAGCAGCGAGACGCGCTCGCCGTCGATGCCGAGGTGCAGATCGGCCTCGCAGGCGAAAGGCAGAAGCGGCGGCACGCCACTCGCAGCGATGCGCTGGCCCGCGATCAACGCCTCGCGCAGCGCGCCGTCGAACAGCTGCACGGCGAGAAAGGTATCGACCAGCGGGCCAGGAAACAGCGCATGCCCCAGGGGCTCGACCACCGCCACGATCGCGCGCGCACCGCCCTCCCCTTCAGGTGTGCCGAGCGCAAAGAAGCCCTGCTCGGCGAAGGCCACGAAGAGCTCGCGGTCGAAGCGGCCGGCCCCGGCCTTGATGCGCGCCTCGTCGACATGAGCGGCGCAGAACCGACGCACCGCTTCGTGGAGCAGTCGCTCATCCGCGTCGAGCGACAGGTCGGGGCTCATGCCGTGAGCCCCCAGCGCGCGACAGCGAGGGCGCGGCGATGCCCGGCCATGCCGTCGAGCTCCACGCGCAATGCTTGGAGGCGCATGCTCCACACGAACAGGTCGTGCTCACGGGTGAAGCCGAGCGCGCCCGTCAGCTGATGGGTCTCGCTGTGGACGAGCCGCGCGGCCTGGGTCGCGTGGGCCGCGGCCAGGGCTGAGCGCTCCGCGTCGCCCCCGAAGTACGCGGCTTCGTAAGTGAGGTAGCGGGCGCCCTCGAGTTGCACCTTGGCCAGGGCGAGGCGATGCTGAACCGCCTGAAACGAGCCGATGGCGCGCCCGAACTGCCGACGCTCCGACACGTAGCGCACGGTGAGGTCGAGGGCGGCATCCATGGCCCCCACGCACTCCGCGGCGATCGCGAGACGCCACAGCGAACATGCGCGCTGGGCCTCGCCCACACGTTCGCCCCCGGTGAGCCGAGCTGGCTCGACGCGTCCGAGCGGCGCCATGAAGTTGCTCTGCACGTGGGTGCGAGCGCTCCCTTCGATCGGGTACAGGCTCACCTCTGCGTCCTCGATCACGAGCGCGTGCTCGGCGTGGGCCAGAAAGCGCACCGGCGACGGCGACCTGCCCAAGCACAGCGCAAGGGGCCCGCCCACGCGCGCGTCGCACAGGGCCGGCAAGACGACGCCGCTCGCGGCATAGCTGACCACGGCCGCATGCCGTGACAGCACCTCGAGCACGAGCACCGCCTCGAGCAGGCCCACCTCGGAGACCACGTCGAAAAACCCCCCGGCTTCGAGGGCCCCGTGAAGCGCGTGGTCGTAGGCCTGCTCGAGGTCGAGCGAAAGCGCCCGCTTCGGCCCGGCCTGCTTCTGGCAAAGCGCATCCACCGCATCCACGATCGCGCGTTGCTCGTGCGTCAGCTCGAAGTCCACGCTCAGCCTCCCTTCGGTAGCCCGAGCACGCGGCTCGCGATCAGATTGAGCTGGATCTCGGTGGTGCCCACGGCGACGCCCGCGGTCATGGCCAAGCGGAAGTTCGAGTCGGCGAAGGAGCCGTAGGCGAGCCCATCCATGCCCATGATCTCGAGCGCCAGGTCGCCTACGAGCTTGTCGGCGTGGGTGCTCGCCACGCGCGCGATCTGGGTCGCGGCGCTCGGTGGACGCCCCTTCTGTCGCTCGTCGATCACGCGGTAGGTGAGCACGCGCGCGGCCTCGCAGGCTGCCCGCGCCTCCGCGAGCTTGTCGATGATGAGCGAGTCGCTCGCGAGCCCGCGCGCCTTGGCCAGCTCGACCATGGCATCGAGCGTCAGGGCTGCGCGGCAGTAGCGTGCGGCACCCACGCGCTCGAACTGCAGGGCGTACTGCACCACCTCCCAGCCACGATGCTCGGGACCGAGCAGCGCGCTTTGTGGCACGCGCGCGTCGCTGAAGAACACCTCGTGGAAGTAACGCGAGCCGATGACGGACGGGATCTCACGCGCTGCGACGCCGTCGTTGGTCATCGGCACGAGCAACACGCTGATGCCCTCACGCCCGCGGCTGTTTTCGTCGGTGCGCGCGAGCAAGAAGCAGTGCTCGGCGCCCGCCACGTAGCTCGTCCAGATCTTCGAGCCATTGATCACGTAGTCGTCGCCGTCGCGCTCGGCGCGCGTGCGCAAGGCGGCGAGATCGCTGCCTGCCTCGGGCTCGCTGAAGCCCTGACACCAGAGGGCATCCCCTCGCGCCATCGGCGGCAGGAACGCGGCCTTCTGCTCGGCCGTGCCAAAGCGCATGATCGCCGGGCCTATCCAGTTGACGTTCATGTATTGGGCACCGCGCGGCTCGCCCACGGCCCAACACTCTTCGCCCACGATGGCGTGACGAAAGGGGTCGGCGTCCTTGCCGCCGTACTCGACGGGCCAGTGCTGCGTCAGCCAGCCACGCTCGGCCATCTTGGCGCAGAACACCCTCGAGAAGCGTGCCTGCACATCGCTGCCCGGGCCGTGCTTCGAGATCTCCGCCCAATCGGCCGGCAAGACCTCGCGCAAGAACGCGCGAAATTCTGCCCGAAAGGCCACATGCTCTTCTGTGAAGTCGAGCTCCACGCGCGCTCCCCCAGCCAAAACCGACGAATGAAACGTGTTCTATTCGCCTATATCAGCTTCGAAATTCGGGGGCAAGCGCTGTTTCGAATGCGGCTCAAGAGCTGTCGCAAAATGAGCTCAGAGCCAGCGCGCCCGGAGGCCCAAACCGAGGA
>CAYNOM010000564.1:0-349 GCA_964398415.1 uncultured Polyangiales bacterium
TCCCGACATCATCATGGTCGGTGAGATCCGCGATCACGAGACGGCCGAGATCGCGATTCACGCCTCGCTCACGGGCCACCTCGTGCTGAGCACGCTGCACACGAACGATGCGGCCGGCGCCGTGACGCGCATGGTCGAGATGGGCGTTCAGCCCTTCCACATCTCCTCGTCGCTGATGGCCGTGCTCGCCCAGCGCCTGATCCGCACCAACTGCCCGAAGTGTCTGGAGCCCTTCATGCCCGACGCGCGCCAGTTGGAGATGCTCAAGCTGCGTCCGGAACAGCTCGCCAACCAGCAGTTCAAACGCGGCAAGGGCGTGAACGAGCTCACCTCGTCGGCCGTGAATCCG
>CAYNOM010000564.1:359-4788 GCA_964398415.1 uncultured Polyangiales bacterium
CGTTCAGCCCTTCCACATCTCCTCGTCGCTGATGGCCGTGCTCGCCCAGCGCCTCGTGCGCAAGCTGTGCGTGAAGTGCCGCACCCCGTATTACCCGAGTGACGAAGACCTGCGCTCCCTCGGCATCGATCCGCGAGGGTTTCCGCCCGTGCCGGGCAGCACGCCTCCTCCGGTGCCGACCCTCGCTCGTCCTGCGCACGCCGAGGGCGAAGAGGGGCTCCTGTCGGGCGAGCTTCTACTCGAAGAGGGCGTGAAGCCGACCCAGCGCCCCCTGTTCTATCGCTCCACGGGCTGTGAGGCCTGCGCGCAGACGGGCTACCGCGGTCGTATCGGCATCTACGAGATGCTCGTGATCAGCGATGGCGTGCGCAAGGACATCCTCAACAACGTCGACTCGAACACCATCACGCGTACCGCGATCAAGCAAGGCATGCGCACGCTGCGCCAAGATGGTGCGCGCCAAGTGCTCAAGGGCGTGACGAGCGTCGAAGAGGTGCTCGCGGCCACCCAAGCAGGCGAGCTGGAGTAGCAGGATGGCGGTCTACGCGTGGCGCGGCGTCAACGCTGCAGGCAAGGAAGTCAAGGGAGTCGACGACGCCGACAGCCCGAAGGCCCTGCGCGTCAGCCTGCGCAAGAAGGGCGTGCTCGTCACGCGCCTCGAGCAAGAGAGCGAAGCGAAGAAGCGCCAGGCACGCAACGTCGACTTCAAGCGCATGCTGCAGCGCGTGTCCTTGATGGACCTCGCGCTCACCACGCGTCAGATGGCCACGCTGCTCAAGGCGGGCATCCCGCTCGTCGAGGCCCTCGATGCGCTGATCGAGCAGGTCGAGAAGGACGAGCTGCGCTCTGCCCTGACCAACACGCGCGACAAGGTCAACGAGGGCATCGCCTTCAACACGGCGCTGCAGGCGCACCCGAAGATCTTCGGCGACCTGTACACGAACATGGTCGCCGCGGGTGAGGCCTCGGGCAACCTGGACGCCGTGCTCGCGCGTCTCGCCGACGTCCTCGAGGCACAAAATCGCCTCAAAGGTAAGATCTCGAGCGCCCTCGCCTACCCCCTCGTGATGATGGTCATGACCTTCCTCGTCATCACCGTGATGATGACGGTGGTCGTGCCCAAGGTGACGGCCATCTTCGAAGACTTCGGCCAGGTGCTTCCCTGGTACACGCGCCTTCTGATGTTCGTGAGCCACATGTTCACGGACTACTGGTACCTCTTGATCGCCATGACGGTGGGCGCCGTGTACGGCTTTCGACGCTGGATCTCGAGCCCCAACGGACGCAAGCAGTGGGACCTGTTCGTGCTCACGGCACCGATCTTCGGCCCCCTCTCCACGAAGGTTGCCTGTGCCCGCTTCGCGCGCACCTTGGCCACGCTGCTCAAGAGCGGCGTCCCCGTGCTCTCGGCCCTCGAGATCACACGCAACGTGCTCGTCAACACCGAGCTCATGCGCGTGGTGGACGACGCGCGCTCGTCCATCCGCGAGGGTGAGTCGATCGCCAAGCCCTTGGCCAACAGCAAGCGCTTTCCGCCCATCGTCACGCACATGATCGCCATCGGCGAGCGCTCCGGCGAGCTGGAGGCGATGCTCGAGAACGTGGCCGATGCCTACGACGATCAAATCGACGCCCAGGTGACGGCGATGTCGAGCCTGCTCGAGCCGATCATGATCTTGGTCATGGGCGGCATCACAGGTGGCATCACCTTCGCGATCCTGATGCCGCTGATGCAGATGAACCAGTTCGTGGCGGGAGGCTGAGCTGTGCCGAAGCGCAAACAAAAGCGCTCTTCGCGCCTGTCTCTGCCCTGGGAAGCGGGCGACAACCCGTTCGCGGGTCTGCTCTCGCGCAAGAAGGTCTGGCCCCTCGTGACCCTCGTGCTCGGTGCTGCGTTTCTCGTGCTGTCCTTCTGGGTCGGCGGACGCCGCGCCGAGATCCGCACCACGCGCGCCACGTTGGCGGAGGTCGAGCGTGCGACGCACGACTTCTTGATGGACATGGGACGCTGCCCCCGCAACACCGCGGAGCTCGTTCATCCGCCCAAGTCGGGCGTGCACTACTTGAGCCGCACGCCGGTCGACGCCTGGGGACGCGCCATTTACCTGCGCTGCTCCCACGCCGATCACTCTCGCGTCGAGGTGCTGAGCGCCGGACCGAGCGGCTCCTTTCTCGATGACGACAACGTGATGTGAACGTTGTCAGGCCAACACCTCAGGAGAACCCATGCTGCACCGAGAGCCACTTCACACCCTTGCCGCCCAGCGCCGTCTGCGCCGCCGCGCGGCCATGCAGGGCATGACCCTGATCGAGATCATGATCGTCGTCGTCATCATGGCGATGATCGCAGCCGGCGTGGGCTTTGCCGTGCTGCCACAGCTCGAGAGGGCGAAGAAGCAGGACACGGAGGCCGCCGTCGAGACGGTGCGCGCCGCCGTGCAGCTCTACATCGCCACGAACAACGCCGAGTGCGCCACGATCGAGCAGCTCATCGAGGACAAGGTGCTCGACAGGAGCAAGTCGACCACCGACTCGTGGGACCGCCCCTTCCGCATCGAGTGCGACGGCACCGAGATCTCAGTGACCTCGTCCGGCCCGGACGGTGAGTTCGACACCGAAGACGACATCCGCTGATTGCTGTGTGTCCCCGCAATGCCCCAGGCTGTTTCGAAGCTGCGCTCGCGACAAGGCCTCACCCTGATCGAGATCATGGTGGTGGTCGTGATCGTCGCCATCGCAGCCTCCGGAGCGAGCCTCGGGCTCGGAGCGCTCACGCGCACGGGGCTGCGCAGCGCTTGTCTGCGCATCATGGCCCTGTCTCGCTACTCCTATCATCGCGCGGTCACCCACGGCACCACCGTGCGCATGACGCTCGATCTCGAGCAGCACCGCATAGGGCTCAGCGAGGCCCATGGTCGCATGACCGTCGCCCACAGCGAGGCGCCCCTGCGCGTGCTCGCGGCTGAGGCCGAAGAGGGCAAATCGAGCGCGGGCATCGACCCCTGGGAGGCGGCGCGCCAGAAGGTCGAGTCGCTCGCGGACGCACCGATGCTTTCCAATCCGTTCTCGGCCATCACCACACCGAGCGGCAAGGCCATCGAACGCTTCAACATGCAGCCCGTCGCCGACGGAGTGCGCATCGTGAAGGTCATCGTCGCCCACGAGGCGAGCCCGCGCGAGGAGGGCAAGACCGACCTCTTCTTCTTCTCGAGCGGGCTCACGCAGCACGCCGTGGTGCAGCTCGCCGATCGCAGCGACACCATCTTTTCGGTGGAGCTCCACCCACTCACGGGCCACGGCCGCGTGTACAACGTGCCCTACGAGCCGGAGGTGCTGTTCGACGACCCGAAGGAGCGCGACCAGCGCGCGAGCGAGGTGGAGGACCGATGAAGAGCTGTCGACAAATGGCTCATAGCCGCTTTCGTCCTCGGCCCAAACCTGCGAAATACGAAAAGTATTCCTCGGTTTGGGCCTCCGGGCGCGCTGGCTCTGAGCCGATTTTTCGACAGCTCTTGAGCTCCACACGCGCGTCCGGGTTTACGCTGCTCGAGGTGATGGTGGCGGTGGTGCTCTTGGCGGTGGGCCTGAGCTCGCTCTTCACCAGCGAAGCCGGTGCCATTCGCATCGCGCAGCGCGCGCGTGCGACCACCGTCGCGACCCTGCTCGCCCGCTGCAAGATGGCCGAGGTCGAGGAGCGCATCCTCAAGGAAGGCTTGCCCGGCACGAGCATCAGCGGGCGCGACGAGTGCTGCGAGGACGCCGAGCAGGAGGGCTTCGACTGCGAGTACACGGTGGATCGCGTGGTGCTGCCCGATCAGGTGTTCGACGACGACGCCGCGGGCGACGGCGCCGAGGGGCTGGCCGAGGGCGTGAAGAGCGGCGCGGAAGGGCTCGGGGCGGGCCGTGATCCCGCCGCCTCGTTTGGCATCCCCCTCGGCGACCCGATGAGCATGCTCGCGGGCGGTGGCGCAGGGGGCGAAGGCGATCCACTCGCCTCGATGGTCATGGAATACACCTTCCCGATCATGAAGCCGCTGATCGAAGAGCAGGTGCGGCGCGCCACGGTGACGGTGCGCTGGAAGGAAGGCTCTTCTGCGCAGTCGTTTCAGGTCGTGCAGTTTCTGGTCAACGAGGCGCCTTACCAACCTCCTGAGGAGCCCGACGAGCCCGAGCCCGGTGGGGGCGGCACGGGTGGAGGAAACACCGGCGCAGGCAACACCGGTGGCGCCGGAGGGGATCCGTCATGAGGGTGAAGCGCAGGCTTGGCATGACGCTGATCGAGGTCATGGTGGCGATGACGATCTTCGCGTCCATCGGCGCACTGATCTACGGCGGCTTCGCGCAGACCTCGCGCGCGAAGAAGACCCTCGAGACCCAACTCGACCGCTACCACGCGATCAGCACCGCGCTCGAGCGCATGGTGCGCGAG
>CAYNOM010000565.1:0-4785 GCA_964398415.1 uncultured Polyangiales bacterium
GTGACGATCTGGCCGAACGCGCCAGGATGATGCGTGCACATGGTTCGAAGCCCAAATACTTCCACAAGTACATCGGTGGCAACTTTCGGCTCGACGCGCTCCAAGCGGCGCTCTTGAACGTGAAGCTTCCCCAGCTGTCGCACTACACCGAAGCGCGGCGCGCAAACGCCGCCGAGTACGAGCGAAGGTTCGCGGAGGCCGCGCTACCCGAGGAGCTGCTCACCCTGCCGCGCGAGGTCCATGCGGGGCACGTCTACAACCAGTACGTCGTGCGCAGCACGGGGCGTGATGCCCTACGCGAGGGCCTTGCGAAAGCGGGCGTGTCGACCGAGGTCTACTATCCGCGGCCTTTGCACCTGCAGGAGTGCTTTCAGAGCCTCGGATACAAGCTCGGCGATCTACCCGAGACCGAGCGCGCCTGCGCCGAGGTGCTCGCGCTACCCGTGTACGGAGAGCTCACGGCGGCACAGAAGCAGCACGTCGTGGCCAGCGTCGTGCGCGTGCTCAGTCACTGAGCGCCCTCGCGCTTTTCGAAGATGGCGCGGCGAATGGCGGCGAGCGGCGCTGTATCGTCGAGCTGAAAGCCCCCTCGTCGCTCGAGCCCCAGCGCTTCGAGCAGTGGTGCGTAGTCGGGAAAGGGGCGCGAAAGGGCAGCCTCGGCGAGCGGCACGAACACGTCCATGCCTGCGAGCTCGTCCATGTACGAAAGGAGCGCCCGATCACTGAACTTCTCGTCGCGACGCGGGCTCGTGCGCAGCGCGTGCAGCACGCTGTCGAGCGACACGGCGCCTGCGCTGCGCCGACGGAGCTCCACGTCGGCCATCAAGAAATAGGCTGCGCCACCCCAGTACACGGCGCGAAAAGCGGCCGTTTCGTACATGGCCGAGCTCTCTTCAGCCAACGTGCGTCCAGTGCCCTGCCTCTCGGCGCTGGCGAGCGCTGCCGCGAGATCGCGTAGGGTATCGAGCTCGGACACGACGCCCGCCCGCGCGCGGAGCACTTCTTGATAGTAAGTGGCGAGCCCTTCGGGCAGCCACGCATGCTGGCGCCTGACGAAGGGCAGAAACAGATGGCTCAGCTCGTGTGGCAGCACCCAGTCGCTGGCGAGCGCGGCCTCATCAGCTTCGGACGACACGAAGAGCAGGATCGAGCCTGCGCCCCCCCGCGCCACCATGCCGAACACCACCGGCTGGGCGTAGGCGCCTGCGGGCACGAGCAGGATCTGCGCCCGCGACGTGGGAAACTGGCCGTCCATGCCCGCGGCGAGGTCGATCACACCGCGCACCCAGCGCGCAGTAGACGCGGCGTCCAAGCTGAGTGGCCCATCGAGCGCGGCCACCTCGATCTCGACGCCTCGATGCTCTACGCGTAGCGGCGTGAAGCGTCCAAAGGCGGCGTAGCTGTCGAAGCGAAAGGCATCGCCGCCGAGCACGTAGCGCGCGTCGCGCTGGGGCCAGGGCAAAGAGGCCTGGATGCCTGGGGGAAGGTGCAGCGACAGCTCGGCGCGCACGTTGTTGGCCCGTCGTTGGGGGCGATACAGCCATACGTTGGGGCTTGCTAGCCGGTCACGGCCGACGCGTCGCACCGAAGCCTCGAGAGGGCCCCCTTCCGACAGATCGACGCCGTACTCGATGCATGCGTCGAGCGCATCCGAGTCGAGCTGAATGCGGCCGGCTATCACCTCGAGCCTGTGCACCGGCCCCGGTGAGCGCCAGCGCGCGTAGCGCAGGCGCGATGCGGCCGCGTCCTTGCCTGGCCGTAGCTCCTTGGGGGTCTCCCCTTCGAAGCAGATGCTGGCATCGATGCGCGTGAGGTCGTCCGACAGGCGAATCTCGTAGTGGAAGCGCTCGGGCAGACGCGTGCGAGGGCGCTCGGGCTTTCGCGTGTGGGGCGACGCCGCGCAGGCGGCGGCACACAGCGCGAGGCACAGCGCGAGGCAGACACGCACGTCACAGCCCCATCGCGTCGACCAGCGCAGCCACCGATGCAAAGCGCGGGGCCTCGGTGTAGTCGGCGTAGTGATCGAAAGGATCGATCAACACGGCGTCGATGCCTGCGGCGCGTGCGCCCTCCACGTCGACACGTGGGATGTCACCTGCGTAGAGCGTCGCCTCGGCGCGCGCTCCCATGCGCATCAGGGCGCGGCGAAAGATCTCCGGATCGGGCTTGCTCACGCCTTCGAGCCCCGAGTCGACCACCACCTCGAAGTGTCGCGACAGGTCGAGGCGGTCGAGCAGCGCCATCAACGTGCCCTCGGCGTTCGAGACGATCCCGCAGCGTACACCCGCGCGATGCAGGCGTTCGAAGGCGGAGAGCAACCCATCCGGGACGCGGCGCCACAGGTTGAACGCGTCGTGCGCCCGCCGCGCGACACGGGCCGCTTCGGCGGCGTCGGCTTCGCTGAGGCCCGCCGTCTCGAAGATCACGCGCGCGTGCAGCGTCCAGCCGTCTTCGTGCGCCACACCGCGCTGCATGAGCGCCTCGTAGGCCCGCTTGGCGATGGGCTCGGCGCGACTGAGCGCCTCGGCCGAGACCGGTAGACCCGCCTGGGTGGCGGCGTCCGAGAGCGCAACGTGATCGAGGAATACGACGGTATTGCCCGCGTCGAGCAGCAGCACTTCAGGTGTCTTCACGGCCATCTTCGTCGCGATCAGTCTTCGAGCAGGTCGAGCAGACGTTTGGCCCGCGTGTTGGCTGCCGCGATCAGGGCGTCGGCTTCCTTCTCTGGGATGTGCAGGCGGTCGACCAGGTCGTCGATCACGTCGATCTCGGTCTCGTGCTGCCCACCGTCGATGTGGCTGAGGAGCACGGCGTGTTGCAGCAGCAAGCGCCGGTCGTCCGCCGACAGCTCCGTGACCGGCACGTCGTCGAGGGTGCGCTTCGTCTTCGCGAACTCGCGAACCCTCACCGCATCCGCTTCGCCCAATGCGAAGGTGGAGATCAGCGCCTCGATCACCTCGGCTTCTTCCTCGGCGAAATGGCCATCCGCCCAGGCCACGGCCACGAGTGAACGCAGCATGGCATCTTGATAGTCCTTCACGCGACCCTCCCCGCCTTCTGTGTTGCTCGACAGCAAACCCGATCCGCTGCGCGACCGCAAGTGGATGGGCCTGTCGTCCGCTCAGCCATGGAGATTCTACGCGGAGCAGGCTAAAGTGCCCGCATGGGAACGCGATACGGGGCGCCGTTCGTCCAGGGTGGGGCCGAGCCAGTCGATGCACAGGTAGCGCAGAAGCTCCTAGGCGTCGCGCTTTCGAAGGGCGGCGACTACGCCGACCTCTTCTACGAGTACGCTGCTTCGGGTAGCTACAGCTACGACGAGGGGATCCTGAAGGCGGCCGGAAGGTCCGTCAGCATGGGCCTCGGCGTACGCGTCATGCGCGGTGACGCCACGGGCTATGCATACGTCGAAGACCTCTCGATGGAGGCGATGATCCGCGCCGCCGAGACGGCGGCCAACATTGCCGCGTCGGGTGCGAAGAACGCGCCACCGAGCTTCGTCTCGCCGCTCCTCGGCCAGCGCTACGAGGTGCCCGTGCTCAGCCTCGATGTGTCGGGGCTCGAGAAGCGCGCCCTGCTCGAGCGCGCCGACAAGCGCGCACGGGCCATCGACCCGCGCATCACCCGCGTCGATGCGTCGCTCAGCGAAGAGATCCGCGAGATTCTCATCGCCACGTCCGACGGCAAGCTGGTGCATGATCGTCAGCCGCTCCTGCGCTTCGGTGTGCGTGCCATCGCCGAATCGGGCGGCAAGCGCCAGGCAGGCAGCTCCGGCGGCGGCGGCCGCTTCGGCCTCGACTACTTCGACGCACGTTCCCCAGAGTGGCACGCCGAAGAAGCGGTGCGTCAGGCCCTCGTGATGCTCGACGCACGCGAGGCCCCAGCGGGTGAGATGGAGGTCGTGCTCGCGCCGGGCGACAGCGGCATCCTGCTGCACGAGGCGGTGGGTCACGGGCTCGAAGCCGACTTCAACCGCAAGCGCACCAGCAACTACACCGATCAGGTGGGGCAGCGTGTGGCGAGCGAGCTGTGCACCGTGGTCGACGACGCCACCCTCGCGCACTCCCGAGGCGCCGTGAACGTCGACGACGAGGGCAACGTGCCCGAGCGCGCGGTGTTGATCGAGCACGGCATTCTGCGCGGGTACATGCACGACCGCCATTCCGCCGACTTCTTCAAGACGAGCTCCACGGGCAACGGCCGCCGCGAGTCCTTCAAGGCCCATCCCATGCCCCGCATGACGAACACCTTGCTGCTCGCGGGGCCGCACGATCCCGAGGAGATCATCCAGAGCGTGAAGCGCGGCATCTACGCCTCGCGCTTCGGGGGAGGTCAGGTCGACATCTCCAACGGCGACTTCGTGTTCTCGCTGACCGAGGGCTACTTGATCGAAGACGGCAAGATCACGGCACCCGTCAAGGGCGTCAACCTGATCGGCAACGGCCCCGACGTCATGCGCAAGGTGGTCATGCTCGGCAACGACATGCAGACGTCCGACGGCATCTGGACCTGCGGCAAGGACGGGCAAAGCGTGCCGGTCGGCGTGGGCTGTCCGACGGTGAAGATCAGCGCCATCACGGTGGGAGGAACGGAACTGTGACGCTCGACCTCGATCGCATGTTGAACGTCGCGTCCGACATCGTGACGCGCGCCAAGGGGCAGGGCGCCGATGTCGCCGAGTGCGTGGTCCACGACAGCGCTCACCTCTCCGCCAAGGTGCGCCTGGGCGAGCCCGAGCTCGTCGAGGAGGCGGGCTCTCGCTCGGTGGGCCTCCGGGTGATGCTC
>CAYNOM010000566.1:0-4782 GCA_964398415.1 uncultured Polyangiales bacterium
GGCGAGGACAGATGCGGACGCGCTTGTGCAATCGCTGCGCGCGAAGCTCTGGGGCCAACCGCCGAAATACGAGGCGAGAGCGAAGCTGCCCGAAGGGCTTGCTGAGCATGTGAACGTAGTGCTCTCCGCATCTGACAACGTTCTGGCTCGCCTCATCATGAACCTCTCCCTCGAGAACGGTTCGGGTGCACCGAACGACGACCTTCGGGCCATGCCAGGCATGTCGGCCATCAGTCAGGAAAAGAAAGAAGACGTCATCACGTTCCTTCTGGGATGGGCGAAGAACCTTATCGACAAAAGGATTGAAGATGGCCGCGCAGCGGTGATCACGTGGGAAGAGTTCCACAAGGCCTTTGTCGCAGCGGCAAAGAAGTTTGATCGGGCTGCGCACGTCCTCGTTGCGACTCCTGTGGATGTCACGGAGTCCGCGCTGCAGAGGGACTTACGTGACCGCACCTACGTTCGCCAGCTCCAGATCGTGAAGTGCGACGACGGCGATTTGGTGCGGGCCGTGCGCGACTACATTCGCTCGGTGACACATCGAACCAACTGGAGCGAGGACGGCGACGTCGTCGAGAGCAGCTTCGATGAGTTCGAGGGCAGCCTCGACCGCGCATGGAGAAACCAGAAAGCGGTGATCGACATCGAGCAGAAGTCGATGGCGGACGAGGAACGCGGGCGTCTCCTCTACGCCAAGTGCCAACAGCTCAACGTGCTCCTGCAAGGCATGCATGTGCCTGAGTTCTTCGTACCAGGCAGTTACCATGCGATGGCGGACTCCCTCCGCGTCGGGTGGCATCCACGCTATCGCGAGACGGTGCCTTCGCTGATGGCCGTGCTGCACGCAAACGAGGGCGAGGGGAGCGCAGACGCGTCTGCCGCCGACCCTCAGCCGAAGGGTGGGTCCTCGACCGCTCCGGTGCCTCCTGCAGCTGCTGGCAACGGCTTCGTCCATAAAGGAGGCGGGGCGTGACCGCGATCCTCAATGAAGTCCAGGCAATGCAGAACCCCGCACTCGGCGCGGCGCTGATGTGGCGCTTCGCATGCGGCTTCTCGCCCGAGTCGAGCCCGAACGGAACGCCGTTACCATTGGCATTTGTGGTCTTGCCGGTAACGTTTCACGCGAAGTCGGTGGCGAAGGTGTCCGGGACGCTCGCTGGCTCAGGCTTGCGGAAGTTCGAGTCGAAGTTCAGCGATGACAACCGCGGTGACGTGCTTCTCGCCCTGCAGCCCCGGATTTTGGCCATGCGCGATCTCTCGCTTCGTTCCCTCCGCATCGCTATCCGCAGCGGCTTGCTCACGCTCGTGCCCAAAGAGGCGGTCCTCTGGCCACGGTCTCGCTCTGCTCCACCCACAGATGCGAAGCCCGTCAGCGATCTTTTGAAGTCAGCCGAGAAGCTCGGCTCCTGGTGTCGCGAGGTCTCGCTCTTCGAGGTGGCGAGCCTCCTAAAGGTGGATCTCTGAAATGCAGCTTCAGCTCAAACGCCTGGTCCTTTGGCCTCGAAACGAGAAGCTCGAGCCGCGTGTAGTGTCGTTTGCGCCCAACACGCTAAACGTCATCACGGGCGCCTCGAAGACGGGCAAGTCGGCGGTCATTCCGATCATCGACTACTGCCTGGGATCCGAGCGGTGTGCGGTGCCGGTCAAGACCATCCGTGACACGTGCGCGTGGTTCGGCATTGTGATCACGACCAGCGAAGGCGAGAAATTGCTCGCTCGGCGTGAGCCCGGTGGTCTGCTGAGCACGGGCGACATGTTTTTGCTCGAGGGCGAAACCGTGGAGATCCCGCGGACGGTGCCCGGGAAGAACACGAGTGCCGACAGCGTGAAACGGATGCTCGACAGGCTCGCGGGCCTGTCGAATCTCGGCTTTGACCCCAGCGGCCCTGCCGGCGGTTTCAAGGGTCGCCCGAGCTTTCGCGACCTCCTCGCCTTCGCGTTCCAGCCGCAGAACATCGTCGCCAACCCCGACGTCCTGTTTTTCAAAGCCGACACGATGGAGCACAAGGAAAAGCTCCGTACGATCTTTCCTTACGTGCTCGGTGCGGTAACACCCGATGTGTTGGCTCGACGCTGGGAAGTTGAGCAGCTCGTGCGCGACCTTCGCCGCAAGGAACGTGAGCTGGAAGCGCAACGCAACGCATCGACGAAGTGGAACGCCGAGCTCCAGAACTGGGTCTCAGAGGCTCGCGAACTCGGACTGCTCGCACCTAGCGAGGGCGCTCCCCACCCACAGAATGACGATCCACTTGCCGCGCTGGAACGCATCGTCACGAAGACATCGGTTGACGCGCAGGTGTCCGACACCGCGCTCGACGCGGCCGCGAAGGAAAACGCCGATTTGGAGAAGGAGGAGAGCACCGCATCGCTGCGCCTCGCGGAGACCAAGACTCGCCTCGACAACATGACGATGCTCCAGGCAGCCGTCACGGATTACTCGGGTGCTTTGCAGAAGCAGCGCGAGCGGCTGCACCTTTCACGATGGCTGCGCGACCTCGCGCAGACCGCTCAGACAACGTGTCCCGTGTGCGGTGGTAACTTCGACCACGCTAACGGCGAACTCGACGCCCTATGCGATGCGCTCGCGAACGTCGAGGCGACCGCCCGTCAAATCGCTCCTGTGCCAGCAGCGTTCGATAAGGAACTCGTCCAGGTGCGCGCACAAGTACGGAAGCTCACGGACAGTCTCAACGGCATCCGCGCTCGAAAACGGGCTATCGAGGAACGCTCAAAACGAGTCAAGGAGGAGCGCCTGAGCCGAGCATCCGTCGACCGCTTCCTCGGACGAATGGAACAGGCTCTGAAGGTATTGAGGGCACCGGACGGTGATCCCGCGTTAGCAGCGGATGTCGCTGACCTGAAGGCGCGGCTCGAAGAACGCCGCAAGGGACTTTCTGATATCGATGCGCAGCGTCGACAGAAAGCTGCCCTGGATCGCGTGTCGCGAACGATGGCCCGGATGCTACCTGCCCTCGACTCGGAGCGGCCAAATGATCCCGCCGAGCTGAACATCAACGACCTGACGATCCGGGTAACGAGCAGCTCTGGGCGGCAAGACTTCCTGTGGGAAATCGGCAGCGGCGCGAACTGGCTCTCGTACCACGTCGCCTCAATGATTGGCCTTCACGCGCTGTTCCTAAGCCAGAAGGACAATCCCGCACCAAGCCTGCTGGTGCTCGACCAGCCAAGCCAAGTCTATTTCCCGCGCACGCTCGCAAAGGAAGTGAAGGCGGGCGATGATCCAACGCTCGGCGACGAGGATGTGGTGGCTGTGCGCAAGGTATTCGTCACTCTCGCTTCAGCCACAAGGGAGAACGTCGGCCTTCAGATCCTGGTGCTCGACCACGCGAGCAAGGAGGTATGGGGCGACGTCGGCGTTCACATCGTCGACGAGTGGCGGGGCGGGCAGGCGTTGGTGCCCGCATCGTGGATCGCCAGCGCTGCGTCGTGACCGAGGCGCTAGCGTCCGGAACGCGCGCTCGCGAGCCGCGACGGGATCGACGCGCAGCTCGACTGACCTTCGCTGAGCAATCAGCGGTCGCTCCCAAGTCGTTGTAGAATGGGCCACAGCAGTCAGCGCAACGAACACGTCGAGATTTGCTCGTAAGCGCGACTTCGCGCTTAACCGGTCAAGGCACTAGAGTGGCTATTTACGCGATCGTAATCGGCATCGAGACGTATCAACACGCGTTCCTTGAGCGTGTTCTTTTTGCGGAGAAGGATGCCCGAGCAGTCTCGACCGCTTTGGCCAACCTCGGTTGTGACGCGACCAGGCAGCTCGTCATGCTGAACTCGAGCGCTACCAAAACGGCGATAGAGTCGGATGTCGCGGCTTTCCTAAGTGGCGGAGGGCTGCGCCTCGCCGACGAAGATCACCTCTTCTTCTTCTTCGCCGGCCATGGCTTTTCCGACGGCTCCTTCAACTATCTGGCCGCTCACGATTCGCGCTCCCACGACCTCGCGCCAACGTGCGTACGGCTACAGAAGGTGCTCGGCCTTCTCAAGGGCTGCCGCGCAACTAGGAAAGTGCTCTTTCTCGATGCCTGCCACACAGGGATCGAGGTTGAAGACACGATGCGGTCCGGGATCCAGGGACTCGACGACAAAGTCGACGAGCAGTTCTGTGCAGCGTTCGCATCTTGCCGCAGCGATGAGAAGTCGTATTCGAGCAGACGGCTTGAGCACGGAATTTGGACGCACCATTTGCTGCTAGCTCTAGCTGGAGACGTGCCCGCCGCCCTTGACGGTACCCTTCTGACCGCGGCCAAGCTGCAGAGCTATCTCGCCAATGAAGTGCCCCGCACCGTGCGCAGCGAGTTCTCAAAGCCGAAAGTGCAAACGCCCCGGTTTTTTGGAAGCTTCGAACGCTCTGGCGCGATCGCCGATCTAACGCCGCTCATTGCGCGTAAGCACGCCGAAGGAAGTGCACAATCGCGAACGCTCGCCGGGGTGGCGTTGGTCGGCTCCGAAAGCGAAAGAATCGCCTCGCTGAGCGGCTTCTCAAAAAAGCGCAGACACTTCGTCCCGGACGAACACACCGAAGCTGCCGACGCCTTCGTTCAAGACGTTGCCGCAACCGAGCTCAAGGAACATTGCGATGCAATGTACGCGCACTTGCGTACACGCATGAAGATCCGCATCAAGGACATTGACGTATCGACCGATGCTGGCGTGGCATCCATTCGAACCCCGTACTTCGACTACTGCGTCACTGTAGCGCAGGATTCGGAGGCTCCGAGCATGGCGCTTTGGCGCTTTGAACTCACAGCTCTTCAGCCGACC
>CAYNOM010000567.1:0-4780 GCA_964398415.1 uncultured Polyangiales bacterium
GGCGCCGAGGGTGAGGTCTTTGTTTCTGAGCCCCTTGAGGCTCTGGGAGTAGCCCCCCACCTTCAGCTCGTCGGCCGAGGCGACGCCGGGCGGCACCTGCATGTTGAGGGGCGCACACCCCACGAAGAGCCCCGCCCCGAGCAGCACCATCCACCGCAGCTTCGCGTCGAAAGCAGCCATCCGTCCTCCTTCGTGGCGCGAGACTAGCAGAGCGAACTGCGACAGCTCACCCTCGCCTCGCGTCACGGCAGGCGTAGGATGGGCGGATGAGAATCCTCTACGGGGTGGTCGGTGAGGGCATGGGGCACGCCATGCGCTCGCGCGTGGTGCTCGAGCACTTGCTTTGCGCCGGCCACGAGGTCGAGGTGATGGCCTCGGGCCGCGCCGCGGAGTTTCTGCGCAAGCGCTTCGCGCAGCACGCCTGGGTGCATCGCATTCATGGCCTGCACATCCTCTACGACGACAACCGCGTGCGCCGGGGCTCGACCCTGTTCTCGAACGTGCTGAGCGGCAGCACCCAGCTGCCGCGCCAGATCGCGGCTTACTTCGAGCTCATCTCCGATTTTCGCGCCGAGGCGGTGATCAGCGACTTCGAGTCGTGGACGTATCTCTACGGCAAGCTGCACCGGTTGCCCGTGATCAGCATCGACAACATGCAGATCCTGAATCGCTGTGAGATCGACCCGGACGTGATCGACGGCTACCGCAGCGAATTCGAGATCGCCAAGGCGTTCGTGAAGAGCAAGCTGCCCTTCTGCGAGCACTACCTCATCACCACCTTCTTCAAGCCGCGCGTGAGAAAGCCCGACACGAGCCTGTTTCCGCCGATTCTGCGGCCCGAGGTCCTGGCCGCCACGCCGTCGTCCGGCGAGCACCTGCTCGTGTACCAGTCGGCCGAGAGCGCAAAGGGCCTGCTCGAGACGCTGCAGAAAACCGGCCTCCCATGCCGCGTCTACGGCGTGCGCAGAGATCTCGAGCGTGACGAGGTCGAAGGCAATCTGTGCTTTCGCCCGTTCAGCGAGCAGGGCTTCATCGACGACCTTGCGTCGGCGCGCGGTGTGATCGCAGGCGGCGGCTTCACCCTGATGGGCGAGGCGGTGTACCTGCACAAGCCCATGCTGGCGGTCCCGATCGCCGGGCAGTTCGAGCAAATCCTCAACGCGCGCTATCTCGAAAAGCTGGGCTATGGACGCTTTGCGCCGACCCTCGACGACCCGCGCACCGTGCACGACTTCGTGTCGGCCCTCGACGATTGCGCACGCGCGCTCGCCAGCTACCAGCAACGCGACAACACAGACCTACTCACCGCTCTCGACCATCACTTGCGTGACGTACAGAGCGACTGACGCTCAGGTCGTCAGATCGTCGACGCTCACCACGTGCTCGAGATGCACGAGCTTCAGACCATCCTCGGTGCGCAGATAGAAGAACGCGTCGCCCCGGTTGAGGAAATCGAGGGTGCGGTCCTTGCCAGGCGGCATGGTGATGAACAGCTCCCCCTTCAACCCCCTGCCGGAGCTGAGCCGCACCATCACCGTGCGATGGATGGAGAGATCCGCGGCTTGGTCGGTCTCGCTCGCGTAGTCGGGCCCCTCCAGGCTCACGTAGAGCACGTGCCTGCGATTGAGCACGCTGGCCGAGCCGTTGTCGACGGCGATGATCGGCAGCATGGGCTCCGCGAGGTTCAGCACGTCCTTCACGCGCTCGCGGCCATGGTGGCGATCGGATTCGCGTGACACCCACACGGCGGCCTTGATCACCTGACCGCTCGCGAGGTGGATCGTCAGCGGAGAAAGCAGCTTGTCGAGCTTGAGGTCCTGGGGCCCGGCCATGTCTGATCATCGGCCGTCCAGCCGAACGGACGCAAGCAAGGCGTAGGCTGCAGCGGCGTGTACAATCTTTGTTTATGATCTACTTGACGGTCTCCCATCATACAGCATAGTTTGTCCATAGTTCGCGCCAGCCAGAGGGGCGACGCGGGACAGGCGGGGCCTTTGCTCCGCTCGGAGGGATGAACATGCTCACGATTTCACGTTGGATTTCCGCGCTGTTGTGCCTGTCGCTCGCCGCCTGCGGGGCATCCACGACCGCGCCCGAGACGGCCAGCACGAGCGAGTCGGCGGGCAGCGAGCAAGCGGCAGGCTCGGACATCGTCGACACCGCCGTCGCAGCCGGCAGCTTCAGCACGCTGGTTGCGGCCGTCCAGGCAGCTGGGCTCGTCGACACCCTAAAGGGCGAGGGCCCGTTCACGGTGTTCGCGCCGACGGATGAGGCGTTCTCAGCGCTGCCCGCGGGCACGCTCGAGGAGCTACTCAAGCCCGAAAACAAAGAGAAACTGGTCGCGATTTTGACCTATCACGTGGTGCCCGGTGACGTGCGTGCCGCCGACGTGGCGCAACTCGAGTCGGCAACCACCGTGCTGGGCGCGCAGGTCGAGATCGACGCGTCCGAGACGGGCGTGAAGGTCGATGGCGCCCAGGTCGTGCAGACCGACATCGCATGCAAGAACGGCGTCATCCACGTGATCGACAAGGTCCTGATTCCGCAGGGCTGAAACGGCCGGCCCGTCGCGGGTTTTCCCTCGGCCGTAACGGCGTTACGTTGCGGCAGGACGAAGCTCACACACTTGCTTGTTCCTTCGACGCTGAAGGAGTGTCGGCGTGCACGGACCGCTCAGTCAGAGTCCTTCTTATGTGCCGGCGGCTCGTGCCGAGCAGACCGCGCGCTCGGGCTTGCTTCTGACCCGCGCCGTAGAAGGAGGCGTGCTTGCCTTCGTAATGTTGGTGGCCTCGGCCATGCTCGCTTACCCCGGCGGCACGTTCTTCGATGCCACCCAGCCGGGGCACTCGTTCTGGCATAACTTCCTTTGCGATCTGATTCAGGCCCGCTCGCTGAGCGGCGAGCCGAACGCGCTCGGAGCCAGGCTTGCGGCCAGCGGGATGCTGGCGCTCGTGTGCAGCATGGTGGCGTTCGTGGGCTTGGTGCCGGCGCTGGTGACCGTGCGCGGCCCCTTGATGAGAGCGCTGTTCGCGGTGGGCGCGGTGGCGTGCGTGCTGACCGCGCTCGTGCCACTTCTGCCGAGCGACCGCTTCGGAGGGCTGCATGCGGCGGCGGTGCTCGGCGCCGGCATTCCGATCGATCTGGCGCTGATCGCGCTGTCGGTCGCGCTTTACCGTGCCGCACACGTGCCGCGCTTCATCGGTGCGCTGTCTTTGCTGCTGAGCGCGGTCGTGTCCGCATCGCTCGCCCTCTACGTGCGGGAGGTGCTGCTCGACGCGGCGGCCCTGCCGATCGTGCCCGTGCTGTCGCGGCTCGCCAACTTGCTCTTGCTCGTCTGGCTCGTGTCGCTCGCGCGACATGCACGGCTCACGCTGAGCCGCGAGCCCAGTTCGGGCCAGCCGCGCACGAGTGCGTTCGATCACGCCTAACGTCCCACTCTGCGACCTGTGGCCTATGCTGCGGCCCGTTGAGATGTCGCGGAGGAAGAAAATGAGTCGAGCTGCCTGCTTGGGTTGGGTCATGTTGCTGGGTCTTTCGGTCGGTGCCTGCGGCGACGACGGTGGAGACGCTGACGACAAGGCCGGCGCGAAGGTCGACGCGGGCAATGGCGCGGAGGACGACGACAGCAAGGTCGAGACACCCCGCGGTGACAACCTCGACACGTGCGACAGCAACGAGCCCTGCTGCATCGACAATCCCGACTACGATTTCCTGGCCTGCACCACGCCCCAGATGGACGCATCAGTGCCTCCCGGGCTGGGCGACGCCGGCATGGGCGACGACGCGGGCGCGGACGCGGGCAACTGAGCTCGCGCCCAAGCGCTCAGCGCAGGCGTGGATCGCGGACGCCCGGCAGTGAGAACGTCGTGTTGCGTGGGTCGTGCGCGCCGTTGATGAAGCTCGGCTCGGGCCCCGGACGTGGCGGAGCCAGACAGGGCAGCGCGCCACAGCCATGGCCAGGGTAGACGCCGAAGGGCCCCGGCCACAGCGGTAAGGGAAAGAGCACGCCGCTCGCTCTCGCGGCGTCCGAGGTCGCATCCGTCGCCTCACGCGCGGGCGCTTGCCGCTCGCTGCGCTCTTGGGCGACAAGCCTGCGCTCGCTGAGCTGAAGCTCGATGCGTGCTCGATCGCGCTCCAGCTTGGCCGTCTCGAGCTCCGCGGCGCGCTGCTCTTCCGTGGCCAGCGCCTCGGGGGTGAGCCAGCGGTTTCCGTGTCGCACGAGGCCCGCATCGCGCATGCGCTCTTCTTCGGTACGCCATCCGCGCTCGGTGCGCACGTAGCCGAGTCTGCTTCGGGCTTCGGCATGGTCGGGCTCGAGCTCGATCACGCGCGTGAGCAGCTCGCGTTCACGCGCCACAAGGCCGTGCTCGCGGCAAAAAGCGGCGAGCTTCATGTGGCCGCGCACATCGTTTGGATCGAGCGCAGCGAACTGTGTGTCGAAGCGCTCGAGGGGCGTCGCCTTGCTGTCGACCCGCACGACGTCTGCGAGCGGCACACTGATGCGGCCCGCGTCGAGCTCGATGAGCAATTTGTCGCCCTGGGCCGTCGCCTTGCCCTCGATCACCGCACCACCGCGCAGATGGATCTCGTCGGCCTCGACCTCAGACACCGCGAGGAGCAAGGGCAGGCACAAGAACGGCACGAGCCAGCGCACCCCAAAACTCTACCGGGCCGCCCGTCCCCGTGCACGCGCGAGCGCCAAAGTGGCCAGCGCTAACGCTCGCGCCACGTCAGGCTCAGCGTGGCTTCGTGGCCCGGAGCACGAAGCGATCGCTCTGGC
>CAYNOM010000568.1:0-4495 GCA_964398415.1 uncultured Polyangiales bacterium
ACGCGGCAGGGGACGTCGGGGTCCGGCAGACACGACCATTGAACCCCCCCCGCGTGCTCCTGTGCATCGCCTACGAAGCGAACCTCGTCCCCCAAACCAAGGCTAACGCCCTTGGCGGCCAGGCGGCCATTGACGCGTAGGGCGCCTTCGGCGATGGCGCGTCGGGCCTGGGCCCGCGAAAACCCCCAGCGCGCGCACAGCAATCGATCGAGACGCGTTCCGCGTTCTTGTTCGGTGACTCGAAAAGGCTCCACTGCCTGCTGCCTCACGTTTGCTGGCGGTCTCTGACCCTCTACACTGAGCATGCCGTGGCCAGCCAACGCGACTACTACGAAATTCTCAGTATCTCCCCCAAGGCCACGGAGGACGAGATCAAGCGCGCCTATCGCAAGGTGGCGATCGAGCTCCATCCCGATCGCAACCCCGGTGACCAGGCTGCCGAAGAGCGCTTCAAGCAGGCGAGCCACGCCTACTCCGTGCTGAGCGATCCCGACAAGCGCAAGCGCTACGACCGCATGGGGCACGCTACCTTCACGGGACAGGGCGGTGCGAACGGCGCGGGTGGCTACGATCCGGTCGATTTCGACGCCTTCAGCGAGATGATAGGCGGCATCTTCGGCGAGGTGTTCGGCGGCAAGAAGGGCCGAAAGCCCCGAGACCTCAAGTACGAGCTGAGCCTGCGTTTCGAAGAGGCCGCCCTGGGGTGTGAAAAAGAGATCGAGATCTCTCGCAACGTCACCTGCGACGCCTGTCGGGGCTCGGGCTCCGAGCCGGGCCACACGCCCAACGTGTGTCCGGCCTGTCGAGGCAAAGGCGAGGTGCGCTTTCAACGCGGGCTCTTGCCGGCTACTCGCCCTTGTCAGAGCTGTCACGGCAGCGGCAAACAGATCACCCATCCATGCCGCAGCTGCAGCGGCCAAGGCGTGCGACCCAAGAGCGAACGCCTGAGCGTCACGATCCCCGCAGGGGTCGAAGATGGCAGCGTGCGCAGCGTGCGCGGTGCCGGGGAGCACACCCAAGCCGGCCAAGGCGATCTGCACGTGACGGTGCAGGTGGCACCCCATCCGCTGTTCACGCGGCGCGGGGCGGACGTGTTGTGCACCGTGCCGATCAGCTACGCCCAGGCCGTGCTCGGCGATCAGCTCGAGGTGCCCACCCTCGAGGGGCTGGTCAAGATGCGCCTGCCTCCAGGCACCGAAAGCGGCAAGGTGTTTCGTTTGCGCGGCAAGGGCTTGCCCGTGTTCGGCGGCGTGGGCAAGGGCGACGAGCTCGTGAACGTGGTGGTGGAGATTCCCCACGAAGTGACGCCGCGTCAGCGCGAGCTCCTCGAGGAGCTTTCGCGGGAGATGGGCGAGTCGAGCTCGCCACAGCGCCGCAGCTTTCGCGACAAGCTCCGCTCGCTCTTCGCGTGAGGTGCCGCCATGCCGCGCCTTTCCTTCGACGAGCTGTCGGGTGACGCGTTGTCCAAGGTCGAGGGTCGTGTACACGCTGCCGTCGGGCTGAGCGTGAAGGCCCACCTGCCGGGTGCAAAGCGCGGCGACTGGGTGCGCATTCGGCGCCGCGGCGCGCCCGTGCTCGATGCCGAGGTGGTCGCGTTCAGCGGCACGGATGTCACCCTCTTGCCCCTCGGTGATCCCCACGGCGTGGGCCCCGATGACGTGGTCGAGCCCGTGGGATCAAGCTTCGCCATCCGCTGTAGCGATGCCCTGATCGGTCGCGTGCTCGACGGAACGGGTCAACCCATCGACGGAGGCCCGCCCATCGCCTCCGCGCTGTGGCCCGTGCGCCGCCCGGCACCGCGGCCCAGCGAGCGTCCGCGCATCACGCGCGTGATGCCGACGGGCGTACGCGCCATCGACGGTTTGTGTACGCTCGGAGTGGGTCAGCGCATCGGCATCTTTGCAGGCAGCGGTGTGGGCAAGTCGACTTTGTTGTGTCGGCTCGCGGCCCATGCCGACGCCGAGGTGATCGTGTTTGGCTTGGTCGGCGAGCGTGGTCGCGAGCTCGAAGAGCTCGTGTTCGACATACTGACCCCCGAAGCGCGGGCACGCAGCGTGGTGGTGTGCGCGACGAGCGACGAGCCGCCCCTCGTGCGCATGAAAAGCGCCCACGTCGCCACCGCCATCGCCGAGTACTTTCGCGCGCGCGGCAAGCACGTGGTGTTGCTGATCGACAGCCTGACGCGATTCGTGCGCGCCGCCCGCGACGTGGGCCTCGCGGCCGGTGAGCCCCCGGCACGGCGCGGCTTTCCGCCGAGCGCCTTCGCCGAGCTGTCGCCGCTGATCGAGCGCGCGGGTCTGACGCGAGACGGGGCCATCACCGGCTTTTACACCGTGCTCGTGGAAGGCAGCGATCTCGACGAGCCCGTCACGGACGAGGTGCGAGGTCTCGTCGATGGACACCTGATCCTCGATCGGCGTCTCGCCGAACGCGGGCACTTTCCGCCCATCGACGTGGTGAAGAGCCTGTCGCGCCTTTCCTCGCAGCTGATGACGCCTGATCAAACCACGGCGGCAGCACGCGTGCGACGCCTCCTTTCGCACCACGAAGCAAAACGCGATCTGCTCGAGCTCGGAGCCTACGCACGCGGGAGCGACGCGCTGCTCGATCGCGCCATCGAGCGGCTACCAGAGCTGCACGCGTTTCTCGATCAGGAGCCTGGTGAGGAGAGCAGCCTGTCCGAGACGTTGATGCGGCTCGTGAAGCTCGCCTGAGCGACGCCCTCACATGGGCTCGATGCGCCCAGCTTCCACACGAAAGTCTCGCCGCTCTTCGTCGAGCAAGATGAACTCGCGGTGCGTGGTGGTCAGAAACACTTGGCCGCCGAGTCGCGACAGGAGGCCAAACAAGCGCCGGTTGCGATTTCGATCGAGCTCGCTCGAGACGTCGTCGAGAAGCAAGATGGGCACCCGCGCCGTGCGCTCGGCGAGCACCTCGCACTCGGCCACCTTGAGGGCGAGCACGATGGCGCGATGTTGCCCTTGCGAGGCGTGGTGCTTGGCCGGCGTCGACGCGACCTCGATCCGAATGTCGTCGCCGTGGGGACCGACGCCAGTGAAACCGCGCGCCACGTCCTTCGCGTACGAATCGCGCAGGGCACGCTGCAAGACCTCCGTGTCAGGCTCGTGACGCGCGGCATAGCGCACCTCGAGCGGCATGGCGTGGGCGCTGATCTCACCGAAGTGGGCCTGCACGTGGGGCGCGAGCTGCTCGAGCAGGCGTCGTCTGGCCTGACCGATGCGCGCCCCGTGGCTCGCCAACATGCCATCGTAGGCCGTCACCGAACGTGCCTCCACCCGCTCAGACTTGAGCAACCGATTGCGACTGCGCAGGGCCTTTGTGTACTCGTCGACGAGCCGTGCATAGCCCGGGTCGATCTGCTCGAGCATGCGATCGACGAACGCACGGCGCGGCTCGGGCGCGCCCAAGCCAAGCTCCACATCGCCGGGATGAAACAACACGAGCGGTAGCGTCGCGTAGTAGCTCCCGAGCGAGCTGGGCCGCTTGTCGTCGACCCGCACCGTGCGCGCTTTGTCGCGGTCGATCACGATGCGATAGCTGTGGGGCAAGGGCTGTGCGAGCACGCGTGCGGTGAGGCTCGCCGCGCGCGCGTCGGTCGCAATGATCGCGTCCTTGGCTGCGCCGCGAAAGCTGCGCAACGACGAAAGGTAGCCGATAGCTTCGAGCAGGTTGCTCTTGCCAGCCCCGTTGTCGCCGTAGATGACGTTGAAGCGCGGCCCCGGCGAAAAGCTCGTGCTCTCGAGATTGCGGTAGCCCGAGAGCGTGAGCGTCTCGATCCGCAGCGGCTCCGCCATCAAATGCGCATGGGCATGATCACGCCCACGAAGCCCGTGTCGCCCACCGGTCGAATCACGCCGGGATCGAGCTCTCCACCGAGCTCGAGCGCCACCTCGTCATCGCTGAGCGCAGAGAGCGCATCGAGCAAGTAGCGTGCGTTGAAGCCAATCGAGAGCTTGTCGCCTGCGTAGTCGACGTCGAGCTCCTCGCTGCCCTCACCGACGTCGGGATTCTCGCTGATGATCTCGAGCTTGCCCGGCTCGAGGGTGAGCCGAACGCCTCCGCTCTTGTCGCTCGCCACCAAGCTGATGCGCTTGAGCGAATCGACCAGCAACTCGCGTGCAACCACCGCGCGCCGCTGGTGCGACTGCGGGATGACCTTGGCGTAAGGCGGAAACGCCTCGTCGGCGAGCTTCACGCTGAGCATCACCTCTGGACCACGAAAAAACGCGCTGCCGCCGCTCGTCGCCACGCCCAGCGTCGCGGGCTGCTCGGCGGGTCGTGAGCGGTCGCTGCGCACGTCCTCGATCAGGCGCTTGAGCTCGGCGATGCCCTTCGAGGGCACGAGCATGGTGAAGCTCGCCTCGGTCTGCAGCGGCGCTTCGGCCTTCGACAGGCGATGCCCATCGGTGGTCACCATGCGCACCACGCTGCCGTCGCACTCGAACAGCGTGCCTGCGAGATGAGGGCGCGTGTC
>CAYNOM010000568.1:4523-4775 GCA_964398415.1 uncultured Polyangiales bacterium
TGGGTGTGCGCAATCAGCTGGCCCAGCACGCTCGCGTCTAGCTCTGCGAGCTTGCCTTCACCCGGGCTGGGCAGCGCGGGAAAGTCCTCGCCAGGCATGCCAGGGATGCGGAACTTGATCTTGCCGCAGCGCAGCTGGGCCGCGTGGTTCTTGTCGACGCTGAGCTTCACCTCGCCCTCGGGCAAGTTCTTCACGATCTCGAACAGCGTGCGCGCAGACAGCGCAATCGAACCACCGCGCTTGACGCTGGCC
>CAYNOM010000569.1:0-4769 GCA_964398415.1 uncultured Polyangiales bacterium
GGTCGCACCGCGCACATTCTCCAATGCCGCACCAACCCGCTTGCGCTCGGAGCGCGCTGCAGCGAGGGAGGCGCGTGCCTTCTGCGCGGCAGCCCCCTTCAATGCCTGCACCTTTCCCTCGAGGTCGACGATGTTCTTGTCGAACTCCGCCATGTGTTCGCTGATCTCGCGTTCGAGCTCGCTGCGCTCCAAGGCCATGTCGACCCTGTCCTCCGCAACCTCCGCGAGCTCCTTTCCCTCCTCGCGAATCGCGTCCGCGCGGTTCTCCGCTTCGGCGACGACCTGGTCTGCCTGCTCGTTGGCCCGATTTTCGATGCGGTCCCCCAGTTTGTCGGCTTCTCGGTCGCAAGCCATCAGGGCGAGTGGGAGCGCGAGGGCGGTCGTCACGAACCAGGCTCGCAGTGCCGTGTTCATCACAGTCATAAGTCCTCCGGGGTCTCCAAGTTGCAAGGGCCGAGCCATCGACCACGCACAGACCCGTGGGCGCGGCGGCACCGAGCGGACGCTGACCGCCACGGACGCGACAGGCGGCACCAAGACAACGCCGCGGCTCCCACGCCAGCGGTGCCGAAGCCGCGCGCGGGCGCGGAAGAGCCACCCGATACAACTTCGAGTACATCCGTAAGGGAACCGCAAACGCCTTCTGCTAGTACCAACGGTTCTTCTTCTTAGCCTTGCGATTCGTCGTGAGCCCAAACGCTCCGCCGAGGGTCGCTCCCAGAGAGCCGCCCAGTAAACCTCCAATCGCGGCCCCTTTGGCACCGCTGGCGACGACGTCCTCATCGGCGGATGAGTCGTCAGGGGACGCTTCCCGTTCAGTGTGTTCGATTGCCGGCTGCTCCGAGGATTCCGATTCTTCGCGACCGATCTTTCTCTTGTTGGCTCGCTTCTTCATGAACCTGCACCGTGCAAGAGCCGCTCCAACGAGTTGGCTCCACCGCGTTCGCGCGCCCCACGCGAAACGGCACGCTCTGTGCTCTGCTTCTGTCGGTTCAGTTCGATTCGGTGGCGCGGCTCGCGGATGTCGACCACGGACATCTGGTGCTGCCCCCTCTCATCTGGGGTGCGATCAGCAGAAACGCCCCTTGGGTCGCACCGGGATGCCACGTTGCTGCCCAGCTGGTCTCGTCGCGAGATCGTGGCAGGCGAGCTCCGACACCGGAGCTCACGTACATGGGCGGCGAGCGTGAAATGCTGCTCCGCGCCGCATCCGACGCGCCCGTGCACTGTGGGTGATCTGCCAGCGCGACGGCGTCGAGGGAACACGCGCGCAAGGCGAGGCCTCCGAAAGCCGAGCGTGGCGCGAAGCGTGCAAGGGTCGAGACCACAGCCGACCTACCGAAGGAGAATCTTCATGGAGAGACTCAGCACGTTGCCGTCAGCGCGCGCAGCGCGGCAGCCGTCCCAGCACCGTCCGGGGGCACCCAAGGACCTCGAGCGCGAAGAACCTACCGAGCCAATGAGACCTGCCGACGCCAGAGCTTTCCGCGTTGCGCGCTGGCCGTCGCCGCGGGGCCCTGGACCGCTCATGGCTCTCGCCGTGGCCTGTGCCGCCGGGCTCGCCCACGCCCAAGACACGGGGGTTGAACCGGAGCTCGTGAATCGCGACGAACAAGGCCAGGTCGTGATGCGCGACGACGCCGCTGGCTTCGGCGCGCCCGGGCAGTGGGCATTCTCCACCGATGCCACACTGGCCATAGAACGAAGGACGCAGAGCCACGCCGACGCGACCACCTCCGTCTCGATCTTCCCGGCCGCGGACTATTTCGTGATCGAAAATCTCTCGATCGGCGGGGTGCTCGGCGTGGGCTACACCAAAGCCGGCAGCGCCCACTCGACCATCTTCCGGCTCGGGCCGCGCATCGGCTACAACCTGAACCTGAGTGAGCTGCTGTCCGTTTGGCCGAAGCTAGGGATTGGTTACGCGCACACCAAGGCCGATGATTCCGTCGCGCTTCCGAGTGGAGATACGGTAACGAGGACGGTCAAGAACGATGCCGTTCAGCTGAACCTCTTCGCTCCCGTGATGTTGCACCCCGCTCCGCACTTCTTCGCGGGCTTCGGGCCCTTCGTAGATACCGATCTCAACGGCGACAATCGCGCCACCACATGGGGACTTCGTCTGACCCTGGGTGGTTGGCTGTAACCGTCTGCGCTGAGCGACATCGGAACCGGACGCAGATGGAGCTACCGGCGTTCTTCATGCGCAGTGCGACAACCGAGCAGCTTCCTCCGCAGCGGCGCGAGCTTCGGCAGAACTCCGACTACCTCCACCGCTGTCCTGAGCTGGTTCACCGTGCAGCCCAGCCTATGGGTCCAGTACTCGACGCTCCATTCTTCCTTGCCATCAGCCCTCGAGCCGATTGTTTCCGAGAGTCTTTCCTCCGTGCTTGTCATGGGACCTCCATGGTTGGCTTTGCGGCCGTCAGCACACTCAACGATGAGGATGGGCCGTGACGTCGCGGCGCCGGTCCTTCGGCACGGACGCCTCTCGGGTGCTCGTGACGTCTTCGGCGCCCATGCGTCTGAGGACGGCCTGTGCCTCCTTCTGCTGCTCCGACGTCTCCGTGTGGACCGCGAGCAGGACGTTTCCGTCCTTGACCTTCCCTTCGTAGGTCTTGGCCTCGAGCTCGGGGATGCCCATGCCGACCAAGGCACCGGTGACGCCGCCGGCGGCCGCCCCGGCTGCTGCGCCGCTCAGTGCCCCCATCAAAGGGCCCGCTGCAACGAAGACACCGACGCCGGGGATGACGAACGCGCCAATGCCGGCGAGCAACCCGAGCACGCTCCCCACTACGCCGCCTGCGGATACGCCGACCACGGTACCCTCGGGCGCCTTCGTGTGCTGTTCGTAGGCAAAGTCGTGCGAGCCTTCCCGGTTGGGCAGGAGCACAGACACGTTCGCCAGGGGAAACCCTTGGTCGTGCAGCTCGGATACAATGTTCTGCGCTTGATCGCCCGACTGGACGATACCGATCACCGCTTTGTTCATGTCGTTCCCCTTAGTTCGAAATCTGGAGCTGACTGACGACCTGAGCCGTGCCGGCAGTGCGATGCGCGGTACGCTCAACGGCGAGGCGCTGCGTTTCGCTTCCGACTGCACCCATGAGGGTGACCTGTCCGTCGCGCGTGATGATTTTGACGTTCTTGGACCTGAACGTCAGCGCGTCGTTGGCCACGATGGCCTTGCGTATCTGCTGCGTCGTCCGAATGTCCGCGTCGCTCGACCCTTGATCGAGTGGATTGAGATCCGACGGAGCTTCCCTGCGGACGGCGTCTTCGGACGTGTCTGCATTGCGGTCGCGATCGCTCGCCGCCACCGCTCCGCCGTTGCGCGTCGCTTGGTCACGGTCAGTCGCCGCCACCGCTCCGCCGTTGCGCGCCGCTTGGTCACGGTCAGTCGCGGTCACCGTCCCGCCGTTGCGCGTCGCCTGCTTACCTTCGCTCGCGGCCGTCCGCTGCGTGCGTGTGGAGCTCGCGGCGCGGTGCCGCGCCCCTCGGCGGACAGCAGACTCGTTCTGGGAGGTGGTGACTGCTTCGTCGGGGGCGTCCATGACAACCGCGCCCGCACCGACGTTCTCCTGCGGACGCTGGACGTCGTCCGCGTCGAGCAGCTCTCCTGGCTGCGCGAGGAAGCCGGGCGCTGGGTCGACCTGACGCTCTGCAATTGGCACTGCGGCAACGGTCCCTGCCGATGAGGCAGCCCCCATCGGGGTCTCCGCTTGCTCATTCGTTTGGCTCCCGGAACAAGCGGCCAGCGCCGCGGCGACGACAGCGATGAAGTACCTTGTCATGTGACCTCCCGTGGCATGCGTCCCGTGCATGCACGACAGCCAAGGGGGAGTGCATCCGCCATGCCAGCACCAGCAGAGGCGGCCGTTGCCGCGCGGTTGGCGGTCGAATACGTGAGCTGGCTGAGGCAGCATGGCACCGCGCGCACACCTACGCCGCCCGGATGTCTGCAGGCTCGCGCGGGCGAACGCGGCCACGCTTCCAAGGGCACGCAATCACACGCGTGACCCTGCTTTGGTACCGCGTCGTGTGCCGAGCGGGATGAGGCGCGGCAAGTCGCCGACAATCTCGATCAGCGTGCAAAGGAGCCGCGCGCGAACGCCGGCGACCTTGAGGCCCTCGCAGCCCAGGTCGAACGCTGCAGCAAGGACATACCTGCCGAGTCACAACCCCAGCTCTAAAAGGAGTTCGAGCGGCTCGGCTCAGATTGGCGCGCACGGCTCCAGGAGAAGGTCAGCGTCTTGGGGAGCGTCATCAGCACGCCGTGGTCGCCAGGCAGGTTGCCGGCGAGAAGCTCGCCGAGGGATGAGGGCGGCTTGGAGGCGCGGCGCAAGCCCAAGAGCTGGCGGCCACAGCGGCCATCCAGGCCATTGCGGCGATCCATGGCGTCGAGCTTGCTGGTGAGCTCGCAACGGCGCAGGCACAACGGGCGCAGGCACAGCAGGCCGTCGCGGACGAGGACGGGGAGCCCGACGAACGCAGCCCTTCGGCAGTGCTGGGCACGATCCGCAGAAGATGGGCCACTTGCATCAGTGTAAGCAGCAGGCGACTCGGTGGCGCCCCCGTTGCAAGGCCATCTCGACAGAGCAAGGCCAGCCCGAACGACCCGACGTAGACCGCGTGTGTGCCTCGCAGGTCGCCTTGGCCGCTTCCTGCGCGAAACCGAGGTAACCGCATGCGCGACAAGTCGTTGTGCTTCAACCTTGCAGCACCCCATGGCGCAATCGATGAACATGCGACGCTCTCGTTCGCTCCAA
>CAYNOM010000570.1:0-670 GCA_964398415.1 uncultured Polyangiales bacterium
CGCGACGCTGCTGTGCACTGGTTTTCACCACGACTTGACGCAAGAGCGGGCAGAGGGGCTCGGGATCACGATGATCCTCGGCAAGCCCTTCAGCCGCGTGCAATTGGCAAACGCGGTGCGCGCGGCCCTCGACTCACGCGCCACAAGCTAACGACACACCCGATTTCTGCCGCCCCGCTTCGCCTCATAGAGCTTGGCATCGGCCGCGCTCAGCATGGCCTCGGCGCTCTCGAAGGCGTTGGACCACTCGGCGACTCCGAGGCTGATCGTGACCGGGATGTGCACGCCATCGTGCACGCAGCGCTCGCTCTCGACGAGTCGCCTGAGCTTCTCGGCCAACACGACGCCGCCGTCTACGCCCACCTCGGGCAGGAGCAGCGCGAACTCTTCACCGCCCACGCGTGCGACCGTGTCGTTCGTGCGAACGTTGACTTTGACCACCTGGGCTACGCGCCTCAGCACCTCGTCGCCCGCGAGGTGGCCGTGGGTGTCGTTGACCTTCTTGAAGTGATCGATGTCGAAGAGCACCAAGGCGAAGGGGTGCTTGTAGCGCTTGCTGCGTGCGAGCTCCTTCTCGAGGGTGTCGGTGAAGTAGCGCTTGTTGTGGATCTGGGTGAGGCCATCCAGCGTCATCAGACGATAGATCTCCTCGTGGTACTGCGCTTCCACG
>CAYNOM010000570.1:680-4745 GCA_964398415.1 uncultured Polyangiales bacterium
CCATGGCCGCGGCGCGAGCCGAGGGCGCGGGCGTCGTGGTACTGGGCTTCCACGTTGCCGCTCGTCAGAAACTTCAGAATGGCGCGCCCGATGCGGATCTGATCGCCATCGCGCAGGCGGTGCTCGTCGACGCGGTGGTCGTTGACGAAGGTGCCGTTCGTGCTGCCGAGATCCTTCAGCACGAAGCCGATGGTCGTCATGACGACCGCAGCATGATGCCGGGAGACGTTGTCGATATCGAGCTGCAGCACCGAGCTCGACGCGCGCCCGATGGTCAGCTCGTCGTGGCCGAGCGGGATGCGCTTGCCGATTTCTTCACCCACGATGACCACGAGGCACGCCCCCTTGGGAGAAGGGGGTGCCGCGGGCTTCGACACGACTGTGACGACGGTGTTTTCGGGCGAGGTGCGGCCTGGGTCCTTCGACACCCGTCCAGTGTAACCCGCCACCCGGGCCCATTGCACCGTCCTGGCGCGGGAGCTAGGGCGAGTCAGACGCGATAACGGGTTGGCTTCTGGGACTCCAGCTCCTGAACGGCCTTGAGGTGAGCCTCATAACCCTTGCGCCCGAGCAGCCCGAAGGCCAAGCGCTTGCCCTCCTCGACGCCGGGCTGATCGAAGGCGTCGATGTCGTACAGCTCGCCCGCGTAGGCGGTGGCGGCTTCGAACAGAAAGAACAGCGCCCCGAGCTGCTCCGCGTCGAGCTTCGGGATGTGGAGGGTCATGCTGGGCCTGCCATTGCGCGCAAGCGCGAGCTCGGTGCCCCGGCGCTCGGCCGTCAAGAGCTGGCCCAGGCTGTGGCCGCCCAGGTACGACAACTCGCCGTCGCTCTTCGGAATCTCGGTGTCCTTGTCGAGCTCGTCCACGGCGATGAAGGTCACGAGCTTGTCGCGGGGGCCCTCGATGAACAGCTGAACCTGCGCGTGCTGGTCGGTCGCGCCCACGCCGGCGAGCGGGGTCGGGCCCGACTCGACCACGCGCCCACGGCGATCGACGCGCTTGCCGAGGCTCTCTGCCCAAAGCTGTACGAACCAGGCCGACAGTGGGCGTAGGGCGTCGGCGTAGGGCATCAGCACCTGGATGCGGTGACCGAGCAGACGCTCGTGCAGTACGTGCGTGGCGGCGAGCAGGCCAGCAGGGTTCTTCAGGAGGTCGGGCTCACGGCAACGGTCGGCCATGGCCTTGGCACCGCGCAACATGGCGAGGGCATCGATGCCCGCGAGGCGAGCTGGCAAGAGGCCGGCCGGGGTGAGCACGCAAAAGCGACCCCCGACGTTGCTCGGAATGGCCAGCGTGGCGAGGCCGCGCTCGTGCGCAAAAGCGCGCAGGGAGCCCTTGTCGGGATCGGTGATCGCGACGAGGTGGCGCGGCAACACGGCCGGGCCGAGCTTCTGCTCGAACCACTGGTTCACACACAACATCTGGGCGGCCGTCTCGACCGTGCCGCCCGACTTCGAGATCACGAGCGCGAGGGTCTTGCTGGGGTCGAGGGTCTGGAGCAGGGCGTCGAACAGCCAGGGATCGCTGTTGTCGGGAAAGTGGATGCGGCGTCCGGTGCCGAGGCCACTCGTGGCGAGCGGGCTCGACAGGGCGTGCACCACCGCGCGCGCACCGAGGGACGAGCCACCGATGCCGAGCACCAGCACGTCGTCCATGCCCTCGCCGAGCTTCTCGATCAGCCTGTCGCAGGCGGACACCTGGGCCGTGTCGTCGGGCAGGCCGTAGAACCCGAGCCTGGAAGCGTCGATTTCGGCCATCAAGCGCGTGAGACCCGCGGCAAAGCTGCCCTGCTCGGCGGCGAGCGTCGCCTCACTCAGCCCGTTTCCCCGGCCGACCGTGTCCTCCATCGAAAGTGCGTAGTCGATCCATAGCTGCTTCGCGCTCACGGGCCCCTCCATCGATCGCGCGCAAGGCTGCGCGCGACGTGCGTCACGTGCGCGCCTTTTACCACACGTGCGCACCTTTTTGGACGCGAGCCTCACGCCTTGGCTAGCGTGGTCGCATGCGGCAACCGTCCAGGTGGGTGCTGTTCGGCGCCTCACTCACCCTCCTCTTGACCGCCCTGGCGCTCGGCATGGGCTCTGCGGGTGCGGCCCCCGAACGCGACGCGACCACGCGCGAGCCTTTGGTGCTCAGGCCCAAGGTCCCAACCCGCGAGCGCCTGCTCGAGGGCTTCGACCCGCGGCGACGTGCGCTCGAGGGCGATCACTTCGTCTCCGCGCTGCAGGATGGCTACGACGCCGTGCTCACGGTCGACCCGGAGCTCGACCAGTTCTTGGAGCGCTTGCTCGCGCGCTACGAGGTGCCATTTGGCGCGGTCGTGGCGGTCGAGCCCGCGACCGGGCGCTTGCTCGCCTACGTGAGCCACTCGAGTGCGAGCGGGTCAGCCGTCGATCGGGTGCTCGACGCATCCCCGCCCGCGGCCTCCGTGTTCAAGGTGGTGACGAGCGCAGCGCTGCTCGAGTCGGGCCTCGCGCCGGACACCACGACCTGTTACCACGGTGGGTTCAGCAGCCTTGGTCGCTCGGAGCTCGCGGACAAACCCAAGCTCGACACGGCCTGTGTGTAGCTGTCGACGGCGCACGGCTCGTCGGTCAACGCCGTGTTCGGAAAGTTGGCGCTCAAACATCTCGATGCCCAACGGTTGAGCCGGTACGCGAGCGCCTTCGGCTTCGGTCACGCGCTGCCCTTCGACGCGCCCACGGAGCCGAGTCGTCTCGACGTGCCCCCGGAGCGAGTGGAGTTTGCGCGCACCGCGGCAGGCTTCTGGCACACGCACATGTCGCCGCTCCATGCCGCCATGATCGCGTCTACGATCGGAAATCAGGGGCGCATGATGCGTCCGCACATCATCGATCGCATCGTCGATGGGCAGGGCAGGGTCATCGCGCGCACCGAGCCGGCACAGCACCGCTCAGTGATCGAGCGTCGCACGGCCGAGCTACTCGCGCGCATGATGCAGAAGACCACGACGCACGGCACCGCGCGCAAGACGTTCTTCGATCCCAAGGGCAACCCGTTCTTGCCTGGCATCGACGTTGCGGGAAAGACCGGCACCCTGAGCAAGGAGCGGCCCTATCGCGGCTACACCTGGTGGGTGGGCTTTGCGCCGGCGGACGCTCCGAAGATCGCGCTGGCCGCCCTGGTGGTCAACTCGCCCAAGTGGCGCATCAAGGCGCCCTTCGTGGCGCGTGAGGCCCTGCGCCACTTCTTGATCGACGCGCCGCGCAAGGCCGCGAAGACGGCGGCTGCCCCGGAGCTTGCGACGAAGTAGCTTGGCAGAAATCACTCCAAGAGAGCCGTGGCCAAGGCGCCCCCATGTCACGCGCGCTGCGCAAGCAACGCCGATCAGGGCAGCAGTGGCGGGCAGGAGTCGAAGAAGCCGCCCGCCGTCGGGTTCTCGACGAGCAGGCCGCAGAGAAACACACAGAACGTCGAGTCGGACGCGTTCTCGCAGCAGTTGTTGACGGCGTTCACGGCGGGCAGCGCTCCGATCAAGCCCTCCGCACACATGGCGGTCTGATTCTCGGTAGCAAAGCAGTCGAGCACGGCGTCGTCCCCTGCGCCTGTGCGCTTCTCGTCGCAGGTGCTGACGCATCCTGCTCGATCCGTCCCGTCGAATCCGAGTTGTTGGAGCTCCGACATGAGCGTTGCGGAGGCCTCGGCGTTCTCCGCCACGCAGCGGCCGAAGAGCGCGCAGGTCGCGCCGCATCGCGGATCGGAAGCGGCGCTCCCGTCGCCCTGACCTGCGTCGGGCTTCGCGCCGGCGAACCAGTCGAGGGCGATCGTCCAGGAGCGGTTTTGGTTTCGAAGCTCGGCTTCGGCGTGCGGATCGCCGTAGTGCTTGGGGCTGGACCAAGACTTTGCATAGAGGGAGTGAGCCTGCTCCATCGCCGCGGTGCGGTCGTTCGTTTCGGTGATGCGGGCGCCGGTCGATTCCGCGATCGCTTTCGCGCGCTCCATGATCTCGGGCGGCAGGGCGTAGGCGTCGGGGCGGAGGACGACGAGCTCCATGCCGCGCAGAGCGGCCATCTGGACCACCGCGGCGGGGACGGCGAGAGGGAGC
>CAYNOM010000571.1:0-4744 GCA_964398415.1 uncultured Polyangiales bacterium
CATATCTTACGATTAACACGACTTGGCAGCCTGCCGCGACCGACGCCGCTGCTTGGTTGGCAGTCGGATTCGGCGAGTGCCAGAACGGGCGTGACATTGCCTTGCATGATGGTGTGCCCACCGGGCCTCATGTGAGGACTCGGCCCTCACCGTCGCCACGGTGGGCAGCGCGGCGCCTACGCGTCGATCAGGGCCTCTTCTTTGCGTCGCGCGTCTTCTTCGCCTGCTCGAACGCAGCGAGCACGAGGGGTGAGGTGCGCATCGAGTCGAGCTCGAGATCGGGCTGACGTGCGAGCGCCCGCGCGAACGAGTCGGCGCCCATGTCCGGGCGTCCGAGCGCGACGTACGCCGTGCCGAGCTCGCGATGGATGCTCAGCTCCTGATTGCCGGTGAGCTTGCCGGTGCCGAGCAGTTGGTTACCGAGGGCGACCGCTTCGGCGTAGCGCCCGCGCTCGACATGCGCGCGCAGCTCCGGGATCCGTCCGTCGATCGCGGCTTGCAGTGCCCGAACGTCCCCGCGCTCGGGGTTTTGGCCGGTCGCCCTTCCGATGCGCGCTGCACCGGCCTCGGACAGCACCAGATCGAACAGCGGGATCAGCAGGATCTGGCCGCGCGTCATGCGGCCTTTGATCTTGTTGAAGGCGCGGATCAGGCGCAGCTCGATGCGGTCTCCGTAGTACTGCTCGGCAAGGCTCGCGAGCGAGTCGCCGGGGCGCACCACGTGGCGCAGCGGATAGGGGATCAAGAGCTCTGCACCCTCGTCGGGGTTGCCGCCGGGCTTCTGCTCGTTGGCTTTCATCAGCACCGGCGCGCGCTTCTCGTCGCCGTAGTACCGCTCGGCCAGGGCGCGCCAGCTGTCGCCCTCCTGCACGCGGTGGTAGCGCACCGTCGGGACCACGAGGTGTAGGCCTTCGACGATCGCCGAGCCCCCCTGATCGGTGAGGCCGTTCTCTGCGACGAGGACGTTTTCGCGCTTGGGATCGCCGTAATAGGTTTGCGCGATCGAGGCGAGGGTCTCGCCAGGGCGGACGATGTGCACATAGACCGCGTCATCCGCGTGGACGCGTCCGTGCACCCAGGCGAGGAGCGCGACCGCGAGCGCAAGCGTGCTTCGCATCATGGCGCGGCGTCCTTTGCGGGGTCCGGCTCTCGCGCCGGAGCTTCGGCGGCCTTCTCGGGCAGCACCTCGTCGAGCACGATGGTCTGTCCCTGATCGATGCGCACCTCGCGCGACACGATCGAAAGGTGCGGGTTCACGAGCTTCACGTAGTGTCGCCCTGGAGCGACCATGATCGGTTGAGCGGCGGGCGTGACCGCGAGCAGCTTGCCGTCGACGTAGACCTCTGCCCACGGTGTGACGATCACCTTGAGAAAGCCGGCATTTTCGGGGGTGAGAGGCTCACCCGCCCGCACGCTGCGCGCGGTTTCGTCGGCCTCGAAGCGGCCGGATACGGTTTGGATCACGCCGCCGCTGAGCACCACGCTCAGTCCGAGCCCGGACATGGCGATGCCTACGTGGCGCAGGAGCGTGCGATCGCTCGTGCGTTGGCGTGCGCTGCGCGAACCGGCGGCCTCGAGGATCTCGTCGGCCTCCGCGTCGCTTATCACCTGCACCTCGCGCAGGAACATCACGAGCCGCGCGTTGTGGTTGATGGGCACGCGCGTGGCGAGAAACTCGACCAAGTCGTCGATCAACGCCTGGGTGCTGCCGTAGCGATTGGCCGGCATCTTCTCCATGCAGCGCGCCATGATGTGCTCGAGCGCCCGCGGCACCAGCGGGTTGAGCTTGCGCGGCGCGATGTAGCGATCGAGCCGGATCTTCTGCATCACGGTATGCGAGTCGTCTTCGACGAAGGGCTTTTGCCCCGTGACCATCTGATAGAGCACGATGCCGAGTGAGAAAAGGTCGCTGCGGAAGTCGAGCTTGTCGCCGAGGATCTGCTCCGGGCTCATGTAGCTCGGTGTACCTAGGCCTGTGCCGGTTTCGGTCAGGTCGCGCATGTTGTCGTCGCGGTCGATGCCGAAGTCCATCAGCTTCACCTCGCCCTGACGCGAGACCATGATGTTGGCCGGCTTCACGTCGCGGTGGACGATGCCGCGGAAGTGGGCGTAGTCGAGGGCGCGTGCGACCTGCAGCGCGATGATGGCGGCCACATCCACCGGCAGCTGGGCCCTGCGCTCGAGCAAGTCGAACAGGTCGATGCCCTGCACGTACTCCATGACGATGTACATGGAGGCGCCGTCCTTGAGGAAGTCGTGGACGTGCAGGATGTTCTCGTGCTGCAGCGACGCCATGAAGTGGGCTTCGCGCTCGAAACGCCGCGCGAACTGACTGTCGACCGCGATGGACGGCTTGAGCGCCTTGATCGCCACCGTGCGGCCGAGCGGGCGCTGCACGGCCTTGTACACGGTTGCCATGCCGCCGCTGCCGATTTCTTCAATGATCTCGCAATTTCCGATGCGGTCGAGCATGGGCGGGTCGATCGTAGAAATCGGGTAGGTCGGTGTCAAACTCGCTGTCCTTCAGGGGCCCTTGGGGTACACGCAGACGGCCCGTGTCGCGAAGTCCGCGCCCCCGCGGTCGTCGCGCACGGCGAAGTAGAACTGTACCAGCTTGCCGCCCTGCGGGATCGGCTCCTCCGGGTCATCGGCCTTCGGCGGCTCCCAGTCGACTTCGATCTCGGCCTGGGCGTCGACTTCGTCAGCCAGGAGCACCGAGAAATAGCGGTCGAGCTTTCCTCCGCTCGCGGCGTGCGAGACGATCATCTCCTCGCGCTTGTCGACGGTGACGAGCTTGTTGTAGCGCTCCACTTGAGTCCGGTAGCGCTCTCGATCCGAGGCGTCGAAGCGAACTCGGAGGCGCACTTTGCCTGGGCTGCCCGCCTCGATCTTGGGACCGTCGAACACACCCGCCTCGGCACAACCCTGCCAGGGGGTGGGCTCCGGGACGGGCTCCCACGCCACGCTCTCGCGCTTCTGCGTCTTTGCGGCTGTCTTGGGGCGGGGATAGACGAGGACGAAGCTGCCGGGTGTGGGCGTCTCGTCTTCGATCTCGACGCCCACATTGCACGCGCTATCAGGCTCAGACGCGTCGCAGGCGAAGCTCGGATTGTGATTCAGATCGCCCTCGCGCTCCCGGTCGAGCAGGATCGTCAAGGTGAAGGGCATCTGCTCCGGGTAGGGCGAGCCCTCGTTGTCGATGCAGCGAAAGAGCTTCGTGACCGGCTCCTCGTTGATGGACTTGCCCTCGATGCGCTCGGCTCGGCCGTCGACGCACACGGTGCCGAACATGTTGAGCTGGTCGACCGTGTTGAAGGGCTCCGGCAGCTGGGCGAGAAACGCAGGGGCTTCGAGGTCGCTCATGACGATCTCGTAGGGCGAGCGGATCTCGATCGTGGGGGTCAAGGGGAGGTCTACTGCGCCATCTGCGGATACGGGCAGACACGCGAGCCTGCCATTCGGCAGCTTGAGACCGAGGCACACCGCGAGCGACACGCTGTAGCGCGACTCGAGTGGGGTGTCGGACACGGCATCTGGCAGCACGAGGTACTGGCGAATCGAGAAGCGCTCCCCGAGCTTGGGCCTGGGTCTCGCCGGGTCGCCCTCGACCTCCACGCGGGCCGCGAAGAGCCTCGGCTCCTTCACTTCGTAGGGCATGGTGAGCTCAGGGCCGCAGGCGCTTGCCACGACGCTGAGCCCGGCCAGCAGAAAGAGTGCGCGCAACGAGCTCATAGCTCCCCCCTCACGCCCAGGATGGGCACGATCGGCAAGCCACGGATGTTGCCGCTCTCTTTGAAGTTGAAGTTGTAGAAGACGCCCTCGCGGTTCTCTGCGTTGTAGGCATTCTGCACATCGAGGTAGGCCGCGAGTCGCCAGGCGTCGAAGATCCAGGTCTTCTCCACGCGTAGGTCGAGGCGGTTGAAGGTTGGAGCACGAACCGAATTCACGGGTCCGTTGACGCCCGTGTACAGACCTGTGTCGAGGTCGCTGGATGCGAGGGGTTCCACCGGCGTCTGCGGATTGCCGGTCACGACGCGAAAAGTCGCACCCGTCTCCCAGCCGCGACCTAGGCGCACCGTGCCCGCCAGGGTCAGGATGTGACGTTGATCGAAGTCGAAGGGGCGCCACGGTCCGTCGAGGTCTTTGCGTTCGCTCTTGATCAACGTGTAGGACAGAAAGCCGAACCAGCGGCCTGACGCCTGCTTTCGGCCCGCGACCTCGAGACCGTAGATGCGGCCGACGCCTTCGCTGACGAAGCCGGGGTCGACACCTCCCGGCGTGCTCACGACGCGGTCGTAGATGCTCTTGTAGAAGCCCTCGAGGTTGAGCGAGAACTCTTCGGAGAAGTCGTGCTCGACGCCGCCGCCATAATGGATCGCGCGGATCGGACGCAGCTCGTCGTTGCCGATCTTGGGCGACGACTCCTGCGGCTCGGGTGCCTGCGAGAACACGCCGAGGCCGGCCTTGAGGCGGGTCTGGTCGGTGAGTGAATAGATGGTGGTGAGCCGAGGATCGAAGGCAAAGGCTTGGATGTCCTGGAAATAGTCCAAGCGTAGGCCTGGCACCACACGCAGGGCCTTGGTGAGCTGCAGCTCGAGCTCCACATAGGTTGCAGGGAGCGTGCTCGTGCGCGCATCTCGGATGCTGGTGACGGGAAGCTGCGAGAACGTCCCTCCACCCTGCCCGTTATTGCCTTCCTGCTGCTGGGGAGCTGGCCCCGTGAACAGCACCTCGAAGTTGTTGA
>CAYNOM010000572.1:0-4741 GCA_964398415.1 uncultured Polyangiales bacterium
TAGAACGCGTTCTATGCTCCGGCCCAGGAGGCGAGCATGCGCGAGTTCGATAAGCTGTTCATCGCTGGCGAGTGGCGAAGGCCCACGACCGAGCGCTGGGTCGACGTGATCAATCCGGCGACCGAACAGCGGGCCGGGCGCGTCGTACAGGCGAGCGTCGACGACGTGGACCAGGCCGCGCGTGCTGCGCGTGCCGCGCTCGTGCCCTTCAAGCTCACGCCGCCCGAGGAGAGAGGGCGGCTTCTTCTGCGCATCGCCGACGCCATGGACGCGCATGCCGAGGAGATAGCTGAGCTCATCGTGTCAGAGCTCGGCTCACCCATCGCCATGACGCGACAGTACATGGTGGGCTTTCCCGCGAGCACCCTGCGCTTCTACGCAAATCTCTTGCTCGAAGGACGGGTGGCCTTCGAGGAGGAGCTCGGCAACTCGCGCATCTTTCGCGAGCCGCGGGGCGTCGTGTCGCTGATCACGCCGTGGAACTACCCGATCCATCAGATCACGGCGAAGCTCGGTCCTGCGCTCGCGGCGGGCTGCACGGTGCTCGTAAAGCCCGCAAACGACGCTGTCCTGAGCTGCTTTCGCTTTGCGGAGCTCGTGTCCGAGGTGGGCTTGCCCAAGGGCGTGTTCAACTTCCTCGCGGGCGACGGATCCGATGTCGGCACCGCCATGGTGACCCATCCCGAGGTGGACATGGTGTCCTTCACCGGCAGCACCCAGGTGGGGCGTGAGGTGATGGCGCAGGCGGCCGAGCGCGTGAAGCACGTGGCGCTCGAGCTCGGCGGCAAGGCGGCCAACGTGATCCTCGACGATGCCGACTTGTCGGTCGTTTCGGCGGGCGTGCATCACGCCTACGTGAACGCGGGACAGACCTGCGCGGCTTGGACGCGCATGCTCGTGCCACGCGCGAAGCTTGGCGAGGTCGAGGCGCTCGCGCGTCGCGCGGTCGAGTCGACGATCGAGGTGGGCGACCCGCGCGTGCCGCCTTCGCCCGGCAAGACGCGGCTCGGACCCCTCGTCAGCGCCCGTCAACATCGGCGCGTGCTCGGCTTGATCCAGCGCGGGATCGACGAGGGTGCCAAGCTCATCACCGGCGGTGCGATGCGACCCGAGGGCCTTCCGCGCGGCTATTACGTGAAGCCCACGATCTTCAGCGAAGTGACGCCCGAGATGACGATCGCTCAGGAGGAGATCTTTGGGCCCGTGCTGACGATCATGGCCTACGACGACGAGGACGACGCGATTCGCTTGGCGAATGCCACGATTTACGGGCTCGGCGGTGCGGTGTGGTCGAAGGACGTGGAGCGCGCGATTCGCGTGGCGCGGCGCATCGACACCGGCACCCTCGACATCAACGGCGGCCTGTTCAATCCCCTCGCGCCCTTCGGTGGCGTGAAGCAGTCAGGCGTCGGCCGCGAGCTCGGCGTGCACGGCCTCGACGAGTACCTCACGCCGAAGTCGCTCCAGCTGCCGATCGACGGGCAGATGGCGCACTACTTGAAGCCGGAGTGAACGCTAGCCCAGGCTAGGTGCTGAGGCCCACGCGGCGTCGCGCCTCGAGGCAAGCATCGCCCGCGAGCTCGAAGTCCGCGCAGGCGCTCGGCCGCGCTTCGTACACGCGACAGCGAAAGTCGGCTCGCTCGCCGTCTCCCTCGAGCGCCACGCAGCGTCCCTTCGGACGCGCCAGGTGCAGACCAAAGCCGTCTTCGGACACGAGCTCGGGGTGGCGCTTTCGGATCAGGTCGCGCACGCGCACGTCGACGCGATGAAAGGCCTCGCGACAGCAGGCGCCGCAGCGTGCGCAGGTGTGCGCGTCGAAGCGCGCCTCGAAGCGCACGCAGGCCGTGTCGCTCGCCTGCACCACTTGGCTACGGCGTGAGGTCCCCGTGCGCGCCTGTCGGCAGCGCAGGCCCTGCTTGCCCGCGGCGGCCCAGGCGCAGTCGCCACAGCGCGCGTCGTCCCGGGTCGACAGCACAAAGCCCGTGCGATGCAGCGCGCGCGTCTCGCCCCACAGGCTGCCCGGCTCTGGCTCGAGCTCACGCACGAGCTGAGCGATGTGCTGGGTACGCGTGAGCGCACGCTCGAGCGCCTTCGCCCACGGGCCCTCGGTGGCCCGCTCGAAGGCATCGCGCGCGATGGGGATGGCGGGATCCTCTCCGGGTCCGAGCGGATCGATGGGCAGGCTGTCCCAATAGCTGCGGTGGTCGGTCGTGACGGCGAAGAAGCCGCGCAGGCCGTACCGATCGGCGAGCTTGGCCTGAAGGCGATGGCACGCGTGCTCGCTCGAAAGATCGCGGCTGTCCACGTTCTCCATGCCCCAGTCGGCCTTCGACAGGCCACGCGGGCCTGCCACCAGGGCGTGACACAGCTCGTGGAAGATCAGCTGGGCCAGGCTGTCGTCGGCGTCGAAGTGCGCGGCCTCCGAAAGCGTGAGCGTGCCTGTGCCATCGTAGGCCGCGTACACCTCGGGCGAGCGCACGATGCGGATGCCGAGCTCACGTGCGCAGGCGAGCCAGATCAAGTCTAGCGGGTCGTCATAGCGATGGTGGACGTCACGCGGCACGACTTCGAGACAGCGGGCTTCGGGTCAGGGCTTGAGAGTGTAGCGCAGCTCGAGCTCCGCGTAATGGACGGGGTCATCGGCTGCGTAGAAGTCGGCGGAGGGCAGAAACGCGGCGTAGAGGCCGCGCAGGGTGAGCCCTTTGCCGAGCGCATAGGCCGCGCCGAGGTCGAGCTCGCTTGCGGCGTAGCCCTTCTCCCCACTCACCTCCTCGAGCCGCGAGAACACGTGCGCGTCGGCGGTGAGGGCCAGGGCATCGGTGGGCTTGGCCGTGATGTGAAGCACACCGCTCGCCACGTTGGTGCGCTTCTGGCCGGCTTGGAAGAACGCATCCGACAGGCCGAGGAACTTGTGCGCCGTGGGGTACAGCTCGTCCCAGCCCTCCCGCTTCTTCGTGCTGGGGTCGTCGCCCGAGGCGTACATCCCCTCGAGTGACAGCCGCAGCTTCGAGACGACTTGAACACCGAGCTCGAGATCGGCGTGGTAAGCGAGCACGTCGGCTGCGGCCTGGGTTGTGCTCGGCGGCGTGTCTGTGGGGGTTGGCGCAGCGCCGGGACGGGAGCCTGCCTGGAGCCCGCCCTCGAAGCGATAGTCGAAGCTGCCGAGCTTCTGCTTCGCGCGCACACCGAGGGTGGCTTCCGCTGCGCGCTCCCGCTCGTAGCTGCCCATGGTCGCGCCCGTGGGGTCGAGTGCAATGGTCGAGGTCTCGGCCCACACACGCGAGAGCAGGTAGACGTCGAGCTCGAGCCCCTTCGTGATCGAGGGTCCGAGCCCCGCGTAGGCGCCGACGAAGTAGAGGTCGCCGTCGAAGACGCCGCCGCCGGCAGGGCGACTCTCCTCGAGCTGCGTGACGAACAGGTCGATCCAGCTCGACTCGGGTGAGCTCGACACGCGTGCGCGTGCACCGTCGAAGGTGCGTCCAGTTTGGTGCCAGTCGAGGTTGCCGAGCACGAGCGCCTCGCCGTAGTCGAGCTCGAAGCGTCCTGCATCGAAGCGAACGTATCTGCCCGCGACACGCGCGTAGCCCTCGTGCAGATCGAAAGCGGCGTCGCTGATGGTGTTCGGCAGCGCGCCCCACACACCCGAGGCTTGTGGCGTGGCCTGTAGCGACACCGACAGGCCCTGTCCCACCTCGATGGGGCCGGTGCCCACGCCGAAGCGCGCGCGGTAGAACATGGCATCGCCCTCGAGAAAACGCGGTGCGCGCTGCACGCCTGCGTCTGCGTAGCCAGAGCGAAGCTCGTAGCGCGTGAAGAACGAGCCCGTGTAGATCGGCGACCAAGCTGTCTTCTCTGCGGTCAGGGCTTCGGCCGCAGGCGCGGGAGGCGCGGGAGGCGCGGCGGTCTGCGCTTTCACCTGCAGCGCGGCGAGCCAACTGAACGTCAAGGTCGCGAGCACCACGGCTTGGGTGCGCCTGTTGTCATGCTTCATCGATCGTCACTCCTTCGGATGCGCGAATCGCAAAGGAGATGCCAAGACGGGACGCCCCAATTTCCGCGTCGAATTGCGCTTCCGGAAGCGGTCGCGTGGTGGTCGAGCGCACGCAAACGTCAGACTGCTCAACAGTCTTGTCGGTGGATCAGTCGCGCTCGGATGCGTCTTGCACGAGGCTCAGCGGTGCGCCGTGCAAACCATGCCGACGCAATCGATAGCTGAGGATGCGGGCGGTGGTGCCGAGTGTGCGCGCCGCCTGGGTCTGATTGCCCTGGGCGTTCTTGATGGCTTCGACGAGGATCTCGCGCTCGTAGGCCATCATGAGGTCGTGAAGCGTGCCGTGCTTGGTCGTGCCCGACGACTGGCCGGTCTGTAGCGTCGGCGGAAGGTGTTGCTCGCGGATGACGCCGTCGTTGGCGAGCAAGACTGCGCGCGCGATGCAGTTCTCGAGCTCGCGCACGTTTCCCGGCCAGTGGTAGGCCATCATCAGGTCGATCGCAGGCGTGCTGATGCGCTTGACCTCGCGCTTGTGCTGCTCGGCGTAACGGTCGACGAAGTGGTCTGCAAGGGCAGTGATGTCGCTCTTTCGCTCGCGGAGCGGCGGCACGTAGATCGGAAACACGTTGAGACGGTAGTAGAGGTCTTCTCGAAAGCGACCGTCCTGGATCATCTTCTCGAGATGGGCGTTGGTTGCCGCGACGACGCGCACGTCGATCGAACGAGGACGGTTCTCGCCGACCCGCTCGA
>CAYNOM010000573.1:0-4734 GCA_964398415.1 uncultured Polyangiales bacterium
GTCGCCTTCGGGGTCAGACGTGGTCACGTCGTCCGGCGCGCCGCACGCGGAGCGAGCCCTTTGGTTGGCCACCTCTGTCGTGCGGTCGATGTCCTCATCGATGCTGTTGTCGCCTTCGCCTTCGTCCCCGCATGCCGCCATCAGAAGGACCAGGCACAGAGAGCTCTTTTTCACGGAATTCCTCATCGTCGCGGTGATGAACATGGAAGACAGAGCTCGACTGGGCGCAGTGTGACTCCCTCCTGCGCCCAACCCGGAACGTTCTTCGGGCAGGGGCACTAGCCGTGTCACACGTTGCCTTCGCCCTCTCTGCCCCACATGCGCAAAGTATTCATGATGGGAGCACTCGCGTTGGCAGTCTTCGTGGTGTCGGCACCCGAGCCTGCCGCTGCATGTAGCTGCGTGGATGCGTGGGAGCAGGTCGATCTCGAGCTGGTCGCAGTCGAGGCGGTGGACGGCGGCGATCGCGCCACCGAGGTCGACTTTTGGCCGAGCGAAGCGCGCCTCGTGCGGTTCGGGTCCGAAGAGTCATTCGATAGCGAAGCCTTGACGCTTTCGCTTCAACGCAGGAGCTCGCCATGAGACGTCAACTCTGCGGAGTGATCGTTGCATCCGCGATGATGGCAGCGTGCGGCGAAAGTGACCCCTGCGAGTGCCCTCCGCGCGATCCAGGCACGGGGCATGCGTTCGACACCGCCGCGTTCGACTTCGACCAGCAGGACGAGTCGAGCGGGCGGCGCGGAAGCGTCGAAACCGACGCAACGCAAGTGGTCATCACGTACCAGACCGACGACGGACGTATGTTCCGCGCCGTCTACGAGAAACGTGGGCACGCCGTCGCGTACCGCTGATTCACGGCGCGGGTCGCTCGGGCTGGGCGATGCGGCGCCGAGGAGCGAGCCCACGCGCGTGTCGGGCGTCACTGTGGTCGACGACGTTTTCGCGCCCGTGGGGGGGCGCGCAGGCAGCCACGTGCGCGCTCACGTCCGCGGACGGAGACGTGCTGTGTTGGGGGGCCAACGATGCCCGGCAGCGCGCCGTCGGCGCTTGGATCGTCAGGGCCCCTCTGCCTACGTTGCCCTGGGAACCCTGAACAAGGCGGCGTGGTGCGTCACCTTCGGCGTCCTCACCAAGCGGCGGAGCTCGGGCGGCATGCGCTGCTTGAGGGCGCGCGTGAGGCCGTCGTGACGCGGGATCCACGATAGCCGGCCACCGCGACCGAAGCGAAAGCCGAAGAAGCCCTCGGCTGCGTCAGGTGTGCTCGTCTCGTGCTCGCCCTCGGGCGACGTCACCAGCTCATCGGCGTAGATGGGCTCGAAGTAGAGGCGCTCGAGCCCCGCGAACAGGAAGTCGGGCTCGAGGAGATCGCCGCCTGCGAAGTCGAGGGCCCGCGTCAGATCGAAAAAGAACAAAACGCCGCCCTTTGCCAGCTTCTTCGTGAGCCTCTGCGCAAGCGCGCGGCGGTGCTCGCTCCCCTGAATCGACGAGAACACCGTGCAGACGGCGATCCAATCGACCGAGCCATCCGCGACGGGCAGCTCGCTCCCGTCGTAGGTGTCGAAGCGGATCGCGGGGTTCAGCTTGCGCGCCAGCGCGATGGCGCCGGGGCGCACGTCGAAGCCCTGGACCTGCTCGGGCATCAAGCCGAAGTCGAGGTACATGCGCGTGCTGCGGCCGTTACCGCAGCCGACGTCGACGACCTTCATGCGCTCGAGCGGGAGCTGGCTTGCACGCAGCGCCTGCCGCGTCGCGTACATCAGGCTCAGCCGGTAGCGCAGCTGGCTGTCGAGCAGGGCGGGGTTCCACGCGTCCTTCCCGTCCGGCTCGAGGGCCTCGTAGTCAGACACCACCTGTTGCACGCTCGCGCGGGCGGGATCGGGGAGAAGTCGCGGCAGAGCCTTGGGATCTTGCCCACGCTCGCGCTCGGGTTCTTCGTTCGGGGGTCGGCTTCGCAGGGGGGATGCTCTCTTCACGCTGAAAAACTACGCTGTCATTGTTCGATTGCGCAATGGCTTCTGGGCCTCCGGCGCAGACTTCCGCACATGTTCGTGATCGGGCACGCATCCTTTTCGTCGGACATGGTGCACCTCGTGTGCCCTAGGCGACATGCTCGGCCACCGTCACTGAACGTAGTTGAGCTCACTGGTGTTGCCCTCAGTGCCCGGCGGGCCTTCCGCCCTTCTCGGGATCGCTCGCGGCGGCCAGGCGCTTCGGACCCGGGCCCGCGATGCGAATGGCCTGTACGCTGGCGCTGAAGCGGCCTTCGCGCAACGTGTGCCCGCGCGCGCTGAGCTCTGCAGCGAGCGCCTCGGGAACGTGACGAACGTCGACCTCTTCGGGGTCGGCCTGGTGATGCAGGCGGGGTGCGACCAGGGCTTGTGCGGGGTGCATGCCGTCCTTGAGCACGTACAGCGCGACCTGCTCGACGGCGGTGAGGATGCGGCTGCCTCCGCTGCCTCCCGCGCACAAAACGGGCGCTCCGTCCTTCAGCACGATGGTGGGTGACATCGAAGACAGGGGACGCTTGCCCGGCGCGGGCAGATTCGGCGCACCGCCCACCAAACCAAAGGCGTTGTCTTTGCCCACCTCGCGCGCGAAGTCGTCCATCTCGTCGTTGAGCCAGAAGCCCGCGACGTCGAGCCGCGAGCCAAAGGGCAGGTTCACGGTGGTGGTGACCGACGCCACGTTGCCCTCGGCGTCGACCACGCACAGGTGGGAGGTGCCCTTGTTGTCGGCCTGCACGGCCGCGGGCGGCGTGCTCGAAAGGGGCAGCGCGTAGCGCTCGGCAGGCAGTGCGAGGCCCGGGTGATAGCGCCGCGCGCGCGCCTCGATGCGAGCGTCGGCGTTGAGCGCGGTGAGGGGCACCGTCGCAAAGTCGGTGTCGCCGAGGTAGCGTTGGCGATCCAAGTAGGGACCCTTCCACGACTCGATCAGGGCGTGGTAGCGCGCGCTCGTCGCCCAGCCCTCTTCACCGGGGAGCCAGCGCTCGAGCAAGCGCAGGCTCTGCAAGATCGTGTAGCCACCGGCGCTGGGCAAAGGTGCGCTGACCCAATCGTGGCCGAAGGCCCGCCCGCGCAGGGGCTCACGCTCGATCACCTGGTAGCGCGCCAGATCCGCCAAGCTGAGCACGCCGCCTTCCCGCGTCACGCGCTGCACCATGGCCTTGGCGATGGCCCCCTCGTAGAAGAGCTTTTTGCCCTCCTTGCCGAAGCGGCGCAGGGTGTCGGCGAGGGCGATGTTCTTCGCCTGCCGCTCGGGCTCGGGTGTCTTGCCGAACACGCTCTCGATCAGCGGATTGCCCGCGAGGGAAGCACCCACGTAGCCGAGCAGGCGCACGGTGTGGGCGCTGATGCGAAAGCCGTGGCGCGCGAGCGTCTCGGCCGGCTCGACCACTGCCGACAGGGGCAGCTTGCCAAAACGCTTCACGAGCGCCTCGATGCCCGCAGGCTCGCCCGGCACGCCCACCGAGAGCCCGCCCAGGCGCGAGCGTTGCTTCGCCTTGGCCTCGTCGTCGCCCTCGTGCGCGCGATACATCTCCGCGCTCGCCTTGCCCGGCGCGCTCTCGCGAAAGTCGAGGAAGGTGAGGCTCTTGTCGGAGGCGCGGTAGTAGAGCGCAAAGCCCCCGCCGCCGAGGCCGCTGCCCGTGGGGCTGACCACGCCGAGCGCGAGCATCGTGGCGGCGGCGGCGTCGGCCGCGTTGCCACCCGCGGCGAGGATCGCAGCGCCCGCGTCTGACGCGTCGTCGTGATCGGCTGCGACCACGTCGCGCTCGAAGAAGGGCCCATCGCTCGAGTGGGCGACGCGGGTGAAGGCGACGAGGAGCAAGAGCGAAGCGAGGCTCAGGGCGAGGCGTGGTGCGTGGCGCATGGGCGCATCCAACACCATGCGCCGCGTCGTCGCAACCTTGCTCGGACAGCTCGCGACGCACGCGCCGTCGTCAGGCGACGAGGCCGTGCTCTTCGGCCCAGCGATTGGTGAAGTCGGCCGTCGTCTGAAAGCTGTCGCGCGTGCCCTTATCGATCACGCGCTCGATCAGCGCACCCATGCCCCAGGCCGTCACGCGCGTCTCGAGCTCGCAGCGATGCTCGGCGCCCTGCGCGTTTGCTGTGAGCGTGATGGTGCCCGCGATGTAAACCTGGTCAGGCACGATGCTCGGCTCGGAGCGAAAGCTCCACACGCCGCTTCGGGGATCGTAGCTACCGTCCTCGGTGTAGTAGATCTTGCCCGCGAGCTTGCGGCGCAGGATCGAAGGCCCGTGGATCGGCGGAACCGCGCGCAGCACGCGCCGCAGCACGCCGCCCTCGCCTCGCTCTTGCGTGAGCACCTGATACTGATCGAAGCCCAGCGCTACGTAGAGCTTCGCGTTGAAGCCCTCGTCGAAGAAGATGCGCTCCCAAAATGTCGCAGGCGACACGCGGAGCTGGTGGGTGACGACCGTTTTCACTCGACGACAGCGAGTAGCACGACGGTGCAGTTGTCTTCGCCACCGTGATCGTTGGCGCGCTGGATGAGGTTTTTCACCGCGAGCTCGAGATCGTCACCGGCTTGCACCACGACGTCGCGGATCTCTTCGTCGGTGAGCATGCCGCTGAGCCCATCCGAGCACAACAGGTAGCGATCGCCGACCTTGGGCGCGGCAGGCACGAGGTCGACGGTGACCGAGTCTTGCATGCCGAGGGCGCGCGTGATCACGTTCTTCGGCAGCTCGGCTTGCTGCTCTTTCGTCATGTCGGG
>CAYNOM010000574.1:0-4733 GCA_964398415.1 uncultured Polyangiales bacterium
CCCGCGATGATCGGGGCGACTTCCGGGCGCTGGCCTCCGACGGCGCCCTCCGTGGAGTTGGCATCGGCTTCCCGCCGTACCACGGCCTCTGCCGCACGACGACACACGCGGTCGTGTGAGCCATTCCGGGGTCAGACCAGATCGAGCTCGCGACAGGACTGGTAGCATTTCTGGCAAGCAACCCAGACAGACCAGTCCCGCAACCGCTGCAGTGGGGCAGTGTCCTGATAGGCGGCGTCAAAGAGCCGCCGCCCAGCAGCAGAGGATCGAAACACCCATGGTGAAAGCAGCTGCGCGTCGGCTTGGGCCGCGGGCCTCTTGCATAGATCGCAGACCATTGTGTCGACGCCACGCACGCGAAACAGACTTCTGGCTCGGATCGCTCTTGCGGCTGGGAACTCGAACGCAGGGTCGAAGCGAACTTTCACGCCCCAGCCATCGAGCAGCTGCTGGATCCGCATCAGCTCCGGGCCGAAGGAGGTGCGGTGGCTTCGCCAGCGGCGCCCACTGTTCTACGACCTGCGCCCAGGCGTTCAGGTTGGCGAAGGCCACTGCTCCATCGGGAGGCCAGTGTTCAGGAACTACAGCGTGGCATCCATTTCCCAGTGGGCCAGCGTCGAATCCGAGCAGCCGGGACCAGCCACCACTCGCAGGACCAGACTGAGCGCTGGGGAAGATCTGGACTGGAAGCGGGTGGAGTCGTGGCAAGAACCCGTGTGCGAACGTCTCAGGATCAAGAAATCCCTCGGGGGCTTCCTCAAGCAAGCCAACAAGCGAGCAGCGGAGGTCGTGAAACTCCTGGCAAACAGTCTTCACTTCATCGCAAGGGCCTGCGTCGTGCTCGACCACCATCTTGACGAACTTTGACTCGAATTCCAGATCGACCTTCAACTCCTCGATGACAGTTCGCCCGAAGAGTTGCCTCGCAGCATCGTTCACTACATCCCACGCTTGGCGAGCGTTCTGAACGTGAAGGGCGGTCGGTCGGTCGCGGAAATACTCCAGAAACGCCAGGAGCCTGGTTGCTGGCCAGATCGGCCTCTTGAACTCGTCGTCGCTCTTCTGCCCCCAGCCTCGCATTGCCAGCGTCGCGAGTAGGACAGCCGCCATCGGCGCCAAGTTGACAGCTGGAATCCCATCAGCGGTCTTGAAACCCTGGAGGCCGAACGCGTTTGCTAAGAGTAGCGGCCACCGATACCTCGTGTGGTTCGGATCGTCCTTGTGGATCTCCTGATTCACCTCGAGATGCGCCTTGGGGCCGAGAAGGAACTGGGTGCTGCCCACCTGAAAAATGTTGGCGAGTGCTTCAAGCTGAGCGTGACCACCAAGTTCGATGGCATCCCCCCACGGAGTGCGCGCGCCGCATTCCCGATCGTCCAGCACCGCGTCTTCGCGACCGCGGATATCCTGCGCTACTAGCGTGATGATCCCAGACGGGTCGGATACGCCGGCGAGCGACGACTCGACCGGATCAGCATACGCGGTGAGGGGGAGGTACAGTTCTCCGCCAGCCTGCTGGGCACGGTACAGCACCTGAGGTTGATTCACGTACAATGAAAGAAACTGGCGGACACGAAACGCACCGTAGTTCGTGAGGATGAGATCCAGGAAGTGGCGTTTCTCGTGCCAAATCGTGCTGGCGAGATAGGCAGCGCGGCGTGCGACTTCAGGACTGCCCTCGGCAGAGAGGAGACTCTGGACCTCCTCGTTATCTCCGAAGATCGCGCCGTGTACCGCGTAAGAGACCGTTTCGTAGCCTGGCGAAGGACCGAGCAGCGTTGGGTCGTACCAAAGGGCCAGCGTCGCTGGATCCAATGCCGCAACGTTGATCACGGCGAAGAAATCCCAAGCGTGTCCTTCACCTGCTGCTCGGTCATCGACCCGTCCACGGAGCCCAGCGACCGGTTCGTTCTAGCATCGCGGACCTGGACCTTGGCGTTCGGCCACATGCGCAGGGCCCCAAGAAGAGCACCGATGAATGCGACACCCGCGGTTCCAGCCTCGAAGATGACCTTCACGGCTTTTGCGAATTCAACCACGTCCTGAGGGTTCAGAGGGGCGTCGAGCGCATCCGCGGGACTCTGGTACGCCACCGGCACCGAGCAATCGAAGGTGCCAGCGGCTGCCTTGGTGTTCAGGTTCGTCAAGACATCCGGATTCCCTACGATAGTGAAAGCGATCTTCGTCGTAGCCATGCTGGTGCGCCTCCCGCGCGCGAGTATCTCGCCGATCGTTCAAGGCCACAACGCTGAAAGAAGAGCCCAGCTTCGGAACGTCCGTGCGTCGAAGAGCCGTCGAGCCCGACGCGCACCAGCGCACGCGCGACGCCGGCGCCCGAACCCGAGACAGAAAGGCCTTCGGACTCAGTCGATCGCAGGTATTTGTGCTGGAAGATTCGCGAGGCTGAGAGGGGGCCGCATCAACGTCGGGCCGCGCAAGACCCGCGCGCGCGACGGCGAGCCGCTCGGCGTGAAGCTCTTCCCGCTGCGGCTCGAGGCCGAGCGCATGGGCGAGGCCTGGCGCACGAAGGGCTTCAAGAGCCGCATGGAGTTCGTCAGGGGCGATCGCCCGCTACCTCGCGCATCTCGGTGCCGGGGAGGCCCCGGCGATGTGCTCAGCCTGAGCGAAGGGCGGAACTCGATAAGTCGGTGAAGGGCCGCGGCGCCTGCATCCACCGGGGAAGTCCCCAACCAGGAGCGGTTGCCGTAACGGCGGCCGCGCGACCGGCCCGTGTCGAAAAGATGACCATGCTTGCCGCGCTTGTCAGGGGCACTGGCCGAGGTGCAGGATGCGCGCGTGCGAAGGCGGAGACAGTGGCATGCGTTCGGTCGCCGGAGGTCGCGTGGCCCCCGTGCCGAGAAGGGCGCGTGAATCATGCCGCTGGGAAGGAGAGGTGCCGACGGCGGCGAGTCCAGCGTTTTCGGACGCCCTCGAGATGTCCTGCTCGTAGCCAACACAGCGACGACCGCCGATGAGCTTGTCGCGCGACTCGACGCGCTCGGCGTCACGGGGGTTGAGCTCCTCGCTGCGCGTCAGATCCTCGAGGCTCGCAAAGGGAGACCCGGCAGAGTCTTTCGACGCGCGGAAGACATTCCCTTACGCATCGTCCCGAAGCCGACCGTCAAGGGAAACGGGCAGCTGACGGATAGGCCTGCACTCCTGCTCCCGGTGCGACTCGAGACTCGGTTCCGCAAAAAGAAAAGCGCTGACGGCAAGTATGAGTTGCTGGTTCGCGTGTATCCGGACTCCATCTCGATCGATGCGCATCAACGGCTGCTCACCGAAGCAGAGTTCGAGTCGGCGCAGGACTTCAGGGCCCACTACCTGGGCGTCGAGGCTGAGGAACCAAAGCGCGCGGCATGGCGAGAGTTGTGCAGGCTTCACGGCGTCCGCCGGGCGAGCTTCATCGCGCAAGGCGCCTTGGCTCCTGGGGAGCTTTCAGGACCAACCAGAGCGTCGGGCTCGTTCGAGCCTCCTCGAGTGGTTGGTATGCCCAACCGCTTCTATCTCTACGCCTATCGCGGTGACGAGGTCCTCACGGCGAGGGGCGCTCGCGTGGCGCGGGACCTTCGCATGCTGCCGGCCATCGCCGGACCAGATCTATCCAGGTGGATGACTGACTTTGACGAAGCAAAGCTCAAAGGAATGGCCGTCGTCCTCGACGACCTGTCCGTCCAGGACGTTGAAAAGGGTTTCGATCGCGTCGTGGTTGTCGGTCTGAATGATTCTGACCCCGGTGTAGCTGCAGAGCGGTTCGAGGAGCTGCTCGGTAGTCATCGGCACACCGGGGGGGTCGCGTTCCTGCAACGCGATACGCCGACCAACAACAGCGAGGCGGCGCCGTCGGGACACTCTGCATCGACGGACGACGACGCGGACGCGGCGCACGACTTAGAGCTATTCGGAGCCGCGCGCTTCGACACGGACTCGGCCGCTCACCCCCATGACGCGCGTCGGCTGGGCGCCGCGCTGGGCATCGGGCAAAAGAGTCCAAGCCTGCGCTTTGTGTCCAGCGCGGATCGCGTGATCGACTCGTATTCGGAGCATCTTCAGCGCGCCCTTTGGCCCGCGACAGGTGACCACTTCTTTCGCTATCTGCTCGAGGGTGCGCTCGGTGAATCCGAGCTCGTTGCTCTGGGCGAGCACTTCGCGCGCTGGGTCAGAGCAGACGGGCCGCTGCCGTCGCTGCGGATCGGGACCCAGCCGTACGGCATCTTGCCGGCATGCACGTTTCGAGAGCATGGCAGCTTGCGCTGGCAGCCATCCGAGTTCGATCCCTCCAAGCCGTTCTACGAGGGCATGCGCTCGATCTTGGGCGAGCTCCTCGAGGTCTGGGGCAAGCTCGCGGAGAACTCCCAGCGTGTCCCTCGTGTCGACGCCGACGACGATCCCGATCTAGAGCTCCTGCAGATTCTCTCCATGGAGCCCCAGTCCACGAGCTACCGCGAGCGCCCTTTCATTGACGAGCGTCTCGCTGCCTGGCTCGTGACCGCAATGGGCGGGAAGGCGTTCGGGGTGGGGACCTTGTTCTCCCCGGTGCCCAGCCGTGATGACTCCAAGCGTTGGATCGCCAAGTGGCTCAAGACCTGGTTCAAGGAGCAGCAGCAAGCTGCCCAGGGCTGGAGCGCCGTCACTGGCATGTCAGCTGGAGATCTACGCGACATGCCGGCGCTACGAATGCTCGGATGGCTCGGGGACCGGGCGTGGGGCGGCGAGCTGGTCGCCGAGGAGCC
>CAYNOM010000575.1:0-4727 GCA_964398415.1 uncultured Polyangiales bacterium
CGACCCGCCGGATCTGCACGCGATGCACGGCTACGGGCCGCTCCAAAACGGCGCCCCCGATCTCGTCTCCAAGGCCACAGACGCGGCGGCGCGCGCCCTCGGCTGGACGAGCCCCGAAGCGGCCATCGCGTGGCTCAACGATCGCTCCGAACCGGATCTCCGCACGCTGTTCGTGGCGCTGCCCCTTCCGTCACCGCCCGCCTATCACGCGCCCCACATGGAGCTGCGCGTCGAGATCGACCGCGGCGATGTCTGGTACGGCTTCCCGTACGATGAGCTGGGCGCCCCAATCAAGCAGCCCGTGAAGCGAAGACCCACGCTCACGCTGTTCGCCAAGGACGCGGAGCGCGAGGTGGCCCTCGTGCGCTGGAACACGACCATCGGCGGGTTTCAGCCCGAGCTGCTCCCCGACGGCACGGTGGGGCTCATGTACAAGGAGTCCGAGGTGGGCTCGCGGGTGTGGCGCAAGGTGGTGGCGACGCCCGCGTGGCTGCCGCCCGAGTCGACGCCCGATGAGGATCTGATCCGGCGCGAGGGCCGCGAGCGCGTGCTCAACACGGACGTGGTGGGGCCGGGCTTTGCGTCCGCCTATGGCCTCGTGATGCTGCCGCTCGAGATCGAGTGGAAGCCCCCTGGGGGCGAGCCGAGCTATGTCGACAAGGGCATCCGCGTCCACGGCTCGGTCGGCTATCGCTCGATTCTCAAAGGCCAAAGCCATGGCTGTCACCGACTGTTCAATCACCTGGCGATCCGTCTCTCGAGCTTTCTCATCGACCATCGAGAGCACGTGACCGAAGGGCGTCTCGCCGTCGTCTACGACCGCACGGTGCGGATCGACGAGCGCGAGGAGACCCTGCTCCTCAATCAGCGGGGCTTTGGCTACGAGCTCGTGCCTCCGGTTCCGGTGCAGGTGCTGAAGGGCCGGATCAAGGGCCAGCCGAAGCGCGCCATTCAGACTCCGATGCCACTGCCGGAGGGCTACGAGCTGTGACGGCGCGGGCTGTCGCCGCGGCAGCGAAGTGGTATGAACCGGCCCCGTGAGCCTGGCAGTCCTCGATAAGGTTTCCCTGTGGTTTGGCGAGCGTTGCATCGTCGACGAGCTCGATCTGCGTGTGGCGGAGCACGACCGGATAGGTCTCGTCGGACGTAACGGGTCGGGCAAGAGCACGCTGCTCAAGCTGCTCGCGGGCGAGCAAGCGCCCGACGGGGGCAAGATCTCGCTGCGTCGCGGGCTTCGCCTCGGCTACCTGCCCCAGGACATCGCGGTTGCAGGCGGCAAGACCCTGCTCGAGTTCGTGCTCTCGAGCGTGCCCGGCCGCGCCGACCTCGACCGGCAGCTTGCGGCAGCCGAGGCGGAGCTCGAGGTGGCCCAAGCGAACGACGCGGGCGAAGAGGCGATGCACGATCTCGCCGAGCGCCTCGGCGACCTGCACGAGCGCATCGGGCACTTCGAGCAGTTCTTCACCGAGCACGAGGCGATGCGCATCCTCGCCGGCCTCGGCTTTCACACGAGCGACCGCGACCGAGACATCGGCGAGCTGAGCGGCGGCTGGAAGATGCGCGCGGTGCTCGCGGCGCTTCTGTTCCAGCAGCCCGACCTGCTCTTGCTCGACGAGCCGACGAACCACCTCGACATGCCGTCTGTGACCTGGTTTTCCGGCTTTCTGTCGCGCTATTCGCGCGCGTTCATCCTGATCTCCCACGATCGCGAGTTCTTGAACGAGCAGGTGTCGCGCATCGTCACTTTCGAGATCGAGGGTGTGCGGCAGTACTCGGGCAACTACGAGCACTATCTCAAGCAGCGCGCCGAGGAGGAGACGATCCTCGTCAACAAGGCGAAAAACCTCGAGCGGGAGCGCGAGCAGGCCCAGCGCTTCATCGATCGCTTCCGCTCGCAGGCCAACAAGGCGCGCGCCGTGCAGTCGCGGGTGAAGCAGCTCGAGAAGATGGACGACGTCGAGCTGCACGGCAGGGCGCAGGTGATGCAGTTTCGCTTTCCGCCGACCGAGCGCTGCTCGAACGATGTCTTGCGTGCCACGGGCATCACGAAGTCGTACGGCGCGCGCAAGGTGCTCGACGGCGTCGACGTGCGCGTGACGCGCGGCGAGCGCATCGCCATCGTGGGGCCGAATGGCGCGGGCAAGACGACGCTCTTGCGCGTGCTTGCGGGCGAGCTCGAGCGCGACGGGGGGGAGATCTCGCTCGGTCATCACGTGAAGGTGGGCTACTTCGCCCAGCATCACGCGGACCTCTTGCATCCGGACAACACGGCCTATCAAGAGGTGGCATCGATGAACACGGACGCCGGCATGACGCGCGTACGCACGGTGCTCGGTGCGTTTCTGTTCAGCGGCGATGACGTCGAGAAGAAGGTGCGCGTGCTCTCGGGCGGCGAGCGCGCCCGCGTGGCCCTGGCGCGGCTCCTGATCAATCCCGGAAACTTTCTGCTGATGGATGAGCCGACGAACCACCTCGACCTGGCATCCGCCGAGAGCCTCGCCGAGTCGCTCTCGAGCTACGACGGCACTGTGCTGTTCGTGAGCCACAACCGCAGCTTCGTGCGGCGCCTCGCGACCCAGATCTGGAATCTCGAGGATGGCCACGTCGAGGTCTATCCTGGCACGCTCGACGAGTACATGGAGGCCCAACGACTTCGCCAGGAGGAGGCCGAGCGCGCGTCGTCCGGCAGTGTCGAGGCTTCGCCGCAGCCGAAGGTGAGGAGCGCGACGCCCACGAACGGCGCCGGAGCGGGCGATGTCCGCGCGAGCCGGGCCGACGACAAGGAGAGAAAGCGTCGCGAGGCCGAGGCGCGCAAGCAGCTCAAGCCCCTGCGCGACAAGGTGCAGAAGCTCGAGAGCGCGATCGAAGACGCGGAGCGCGCCCACAAGGACGTCACGGCTAAGCTTGCGGATCCTCTCGTGTATGCGGATGCTGCGCGGCGCAATGGGCTCCTTCAGACCTTCGAGGCGCAAAAGGAAGCGCTCTCGAAGCTCACGAACGAATGGGAAACTGCGACGCTCACGCTCGAAGCCAAGGAAGCAGAGCTGCTCGGAGAAGCATGAGCCGGGCTCGCGCCGACGAGCCGAACGCGCGCTCGAGGGCATGTGTGACGCGGGCACAGAGGTGCGCCGGAGATCCGCTCGCGTGCCCTGAGAACCCACACGGGGACGTGCGCCCAGTGTTGCCTCGCATTTGGTAGGATGAGCGTGGGGCGGCCATGGACGCCTCATGAGGGGGTCGATGAACGCGCGCTCCGAGCTCGCGCCCAAGCAGGACTGGGTTCGAATGTCGCGCTTCGTGGTGCGCGGCGTGCTCGGAGAGGGCGGCAGCGCCGTCGTGTTTCACGCGTTCGATCGAGAGCGGGGACGCGACGTCGCGTTGAAGGTGTTGAGAGAGCCGTCGCCTTCCAGTGAGCGAGCTCTGCGCCTCGAGTATCGTGCCTTACAGAAGCTCGCGCGCGACGGCGTCGTGCAAGCATTCGAGCTGTTCGCGGACGAGCCACGCCCATTTTTCTCGATGGAGCGCATCGAGGGCGAGGACCTCACGCGTTACGTGCGCGCGTCGGGCCGGTGTGACGAGGAGAGGTTGCGGAGCAGCTTCGCGGCGCTCGCACGCATCGTGCGTGGTCTACATCGGGATGGCTTCCTGCATCGCGATTTGAAGCCGAGCAATGTGCGCGTGACCGCGGACGGCCGCGTGGTGCTGCTCGATCTGGGGCTCTTGCTCGACCTCGATCGGATGGGCGACGGGCTGCACACCGGGGATGTCGGCACGCCGCACTACATGGCTCCCGAGCAGGCGGGCGCGAGCGCCTCCGCGGCCACCGATGCCTACGCGCTGGGGGTGATCCTCTACGAGTGTCTCACGGGGGTGCGTCCCTTCGACGGCGGACAGGAGCAGATCCTGCTCGACAAGCAGGCGGAGGACCCCGTGCCACCCCGTGCGCGCGCTCCGGTGTCGGAGGCCCTCGACAGACTCTGCATGCGCCTGCTCTCGCGCGATCCTGCGCGACGACCGAGCGTAGGCGGCTTGTTGTCCGCGCTTTCGCGCCACGAGAGCGGTGAGACGACGACGAGCTCATCGTCGTGCGCGCTCGGGAGGGTGCCCATGGTCGGCCGACATGCCGAGCTCGACCGCGCCCTGAACGCCTGCCTCACGCCCGCGCCCTGCGGCATCGAGCTCGAGATCCGTGCCCCGAGCGGCTTCGGCAAGAGCGCCTTCCTTTCTGCGCTCGCCACGCACATCGTCGAGACCGACCCGAAGAGCTGGGTGCTCTCCGATCGCTGTGAGTCGCGTCCTTATCGCCCCTATCAGGGCTTTCTGCGCATCGTCGAGCAGCTGGTCGAGCGCCTCAAAGGGGCCCCACCGCGGGCGTGGAGCGCGCTCGTGCCGCCCGACGCTCATCTGCTCTGCGATCTGTTTCCAGCTTTTCGTCGCTTGTCGACGTTTGCACGCCTTGGGGATGGGCCGCGCACGGTAGACCCCGTCGAGCGCCGTGCGCGCGCGTTCGTAGCCCTGCGCGGATTTCTGGCCAACCTCGCTCGCGAGCAACGTGTGGTCATCTTGATCGACGACTTGCACTGGGCCGATGCCGACCTGCTCCGGCTCGTGCGTGCGCTCGTCGAACGGGAGCCCACGCCCGTGGCTCGGCCGCGCATCGCGTGGGGGCTCGCCTCCCAAGCCGGCTTGCCTTCCGAGCTCGGCGACAGAGCGTGCACGCTCACGTT
>CAYNOM010000576.1:0-4716 GCA_964398415.1 uncultured Polyangiales bacterium
CACCCAGATGCTGGCGATGATGGTCGACGTGGGTGGCGTGACGGAGTGGGCCTACGGCGTCGACGAGGCGCGCGTCATCAAGCGCATCGATGAGTCCACGGACGTCATCTACCTCTACTCCGACCTTCCCTGGCCTGTGCGCGACAGGGACATGATCGTGCGTCGCACCATCAAGGTGCTCGACCCGGGCAAGGAATTCGAGATTCAGCTGCGCTGCCACCCGAAAGCCGAGCCCGAGCGCGATGGCGTGGTGCGGGTGAAGAAGTGCGAGAGCACCTTCCACCTGCGCAAGGTCGACGCCTCGCTCACCGAGGTCGACTACAGCATGCGTCTCGACCCGGCGGGCCTGTTGCCCGCTTGGGCGGGTAGCTGGGTGGCGCAGCACGTGCCCTTCAAGACGCTGATCGCGATCGAGTCGTACACCGCGAGGACGCGTGCGAAGTACGCCGTCGCGGCACGCAAGTGGTCCCAGGCGATGTGAGGCGTTTGCTGAGCGCGGAGCTCAGCGCCCTTGCCACTCCGGCTTTCGCTTCTCCACGAACGCGCGCGGGCCCTCCTTGGCGTCCTCGCTGTGAAACACGGGCACGCCGTTGCGCATGTCGATACCGCGGGCTTCGTGCTCGGGCATGCCTTCCGTCTCGCGCAGGGTCTTGAGGATGGCTTGGATCGCGAGCGGGCCGTTGGAGGCCACGATCTCGGCGAGCTCGAGCGCCTTGTCGAGGGCTCTGCCATCTTCGACCACGTGGCCTATCAGCCCGAAGCGCAGGGCCTCGTCCGCGCTGACGGTGCGCCCCGTGAGCAGCATTTCGGCGGCCAGCGTGTAGGGGATCTGGCGGCGCAGGCGGATCACCGAGCCCCCGAGGGGGTACAGCGACCACTTGGCCTCGGCCACGCCGAAGCGCGCGCTGCGAGCCGCCACGCGAATGTCGGTGCCCTGCAGGATCTCCGTACCCCCTGCGACCGCGGCGCCTTCGACGGCGGCGATGATGGGTTTTCGCGGCTGAAAGTTGCGCAGCAAAGCCTTCCACTGCAGCTCGTGATCCTCAGCGAAGCGGCGTCCCCACTCGTCTTTGCCTTCGGGGTTCTTGCCGTCCTTGGGTGGTGCCACATCGGAGCTCAGGTCGGCGCCTGAACAGAAGGCCTTCGGCCCGCCCGTGAGCACAGCGACGTAAAGCTCGGGGTTTTGGTCGAGCTCGACCCAGGCGTCGTAGAGGCGCACGAGCATCTCAGGGCTCAGGGCGTTTCTGCGCTCGGGCCGATTCATCGTGCACACGAGCACGTGCCCGCGTCGCTCAGTCAACAGATGGGGCTCGGACATGCGCGAAATAGAACATGTTTCATGTTATGCAGCAACGCGATTGGCCTGCATGAAACGCGTTCTAGATTGAGCTTGACCCGCGCTTGAAACGTGTTCTAGCGTCGCCCCATCGGTCGAGCCATGCCGTGGGGCTCGCTTGTTTTTTGGGGGAGAGGGACGAACCATGTTCATCAACGTCTTCGCGATGCCCGAGGTGCCCGGCACGCTCGAGGAACGAAAGCAGCTGAGGCCCATCGGCAAGCGTACCGATCGCTATCAGATGATGCTCGACGAGCTTCGGCACATCGTGAAGCTGTGCGACCAGACGGGCGTGCACTCGTTCTCGATGACCGAGCATCACTTCCACACGGAGGGTGGAGAGGCCTGCCCCAACCAGGTGCCGATGTTCGCCGACTTCGCGGCGCGTACCGAGCGCCTGAACTTCGCGCCGATGTCGACGGTAATCACGACGCGTGATCCGCTGCGCGTGGCTGAAGATTGGGCCCTGCTCGATCAGCTCTCGAAGGGCCGCGTGGCCGGGATTTGCGTGGCGCGCGGCTACCAGAAGCGCTGGGTGCAGATCCTCGGGCAGAAGAATGCGATCGCGGCAGCGACGAGTGACCAGTCGCTCAGTGACGACTTCAATCGCGAGGTGTTCGATGAGTACCTCGAGGTCATCTTCAAGGCCTGGAACAACGACGTGTTCGACCACGACGGCAAGCACTACCAAGTGCCCTTTCCTTACGACAAGGGCATCGAGGGCTGGGCGGCCGTCGACTGGACGCGCGCGAACGGCGCGGACGGCGAGATCGACGAGCAGGGCATCATTCGCAAGATCGGCATCGTGCCCGCTTGTTACAACCGTAAGCATCCGCCGATCTGGGTGCCCATGAACCTGAGCCCCAAGAGCATGCAAGAGGCAGCGCGGCGCGGGTTCATGCCGTGGATCTTCCCGCCCGACAAGAACGACATGATCAAGCTGGTGGACGACTACCAGCGCATCACGGCCGAGAACGGCTTTCACTTCGGGCGCGGTGAGAACATGGGTGCGGTGCGCGCCATCACGATCGGGAAGACGCGTGAGGAGGCGTTCGAGCTCGCCGTCGCCACCACCGGACACGTTTGGGACGACTACTTCGGTGGCTTTGGCATGTACGAGGCGTTCCGCCTGCCGAGCGATGCCAAGGATCGCCCCGTGCGGTTCAATAGTAAGGCCCAGGCCACCCAGCGCATGATCGACACCGGCTATCAGCTCTGCGGCACCCTCGACGACGTGAAGCGTCAGATGGAAGATCTGCACACCGTGTACGGCACGGGTGGCAACCTGACGGGCCTGTCCTGGAACTTTTTCTATCAGGGCCTCTCGCCGCTGAGCGTGCAGGAGCAGCAGCTCGAGTACATGTCGAAGCTCATTCCGATGTTCAAGTGATTCCCGGGCCCATTCAGCACGTCGCGGAGGTGCTCGACCCGTGGCGCTCGCGGGATCCGAGTCGGCTCGCGCTCGTCGACGACACCCACCGCTACACTTTCGCGACCCTCGACGAGGCCGTGCGGCGCATGGCCAACGTGCTGTATGGCCGCGGGGTGCGCGAGGGCTGTCGCGTGGCGGCATGCTTGCCCAATCGCGCCGAGATCGTGATCGCGTTCCTAGCGGTCGCGCGGCTCGGTGCGGTGTGGGTGGGGGTGTCGCCACGGCTCGCTCCACCCGAGAAGCAGTATCTGCTCGAAGACTCCGCTTCGAAGCTTTATCTCGTGAGCAAGGAGCAGGCGGCCGAGGTGCGGTCGATGACGCTCGGCAGGCTGAGTGAGGTGCTCGTGTGCGATGCGCGCGATGCCACCTGCTCGGGGCAGCGCCTCCTGCGCGAAGCAGGGCTCACGGACCGGCGGGCTATGATCGACCCCCATGCGCCCGCGGCCATCGCCTACACGAGTGGCACGACGGGCTTTCCGAAGGGAGCCGTGCACAGCCAGCACAACCTCGTGCTGATGGGCGCGATGGCACGCGAGCTCCGCTTCTATCCCGAAGACATGCCGCACGGCGTGATGTTGCCGTTGACCACACTCAATCTGATGGTGCTCGTGCCGCTCGTGACGCTGCAGAATGGCGCGCCCTGTGTCGTGCTCGAGTCGGCGAAGCCCCAGGCGCTCGCGCGGCGCGTGCGCGAAGAGCGCGTCGGACACCTGACGGCCGTGCCCGCCATCTACCATGATCTGTTGACCTACCCGGAGACGCTCGATGACGACCTGTCGAGTCTCGTGCAGCCGGAAATGGGAGGCGCACACATTCCGCCCGCGATTCGCGCGCTCTACACGCAGCGCTTCGGCCGAGAGGTGTGCGTCGGCTACGGCATGACCGAGGCGCCCGCGACCGTGACACGCACGCGTCCCGACGCGCGCTTTCTGCCGGGCCTATGTGGCCACGCGCTGCCCCACGTTGCGCTCGAGATTCGCGACGAGGACGATCGCCTGCTCGGCGTGGACGAGGTGGGGGAGATCTGTGTGAAGGCCGCCTGCACAGGGCCACTCGCGGGGGTGTACACGCCCATGCTCGGCTATCACGACAAGCCCGAGGCCACGCGCGAGGTGCTGCGCGAGGGGCGCTACTACACGGGCGATCTCGGCAAGCTCGACGAGACGGGCCAGCTGTTCGTGCTCGGACGCAAGAAGGAGATGATCGTGCGCGGCGGCGCGAACGTGTATCCGGCCGAGGTCGAACGTGTGCTCCACGACGACCCCACGGTGGTCGCAGCCGCGGTGGTCGCAAAGCCCTGTGAGCGGCTCGGTGAGCGTGTCGTGGCCTATCTCGAGCTGCGCGAGGGCGTCCCCCACGATCTCGCTGCCATTCGTGCGCGCTGCGAGGCAGAGCTCGCGCGCTACAAGGTGCCCGAGGAGCTGTTCGTGGTGTCGCGCATGCCGCGCAACGCCATGGGCAAGATCGTCAAGGCAGAGCTTGCAAAGCTTGCGTTGCGTTGACGCGCTGTGATCTCGCTTGCGTGCCCCTCACCTCCCCCCACCAGCACAGCCATGGGGTCCGGTGAGCCTTCACCCCAAATGCTTGGCCGCTTTCGCAAAAACGCGCGGTTCTCTCTGAATCCGGGCGCGAGATGAGGCCCTCGTAGCTACTCTGAGGGGGTTGGAGGTGCGCGCGTGGCGATCGTGGTCGACCAGGAGTTTCTGCCCGCGATTCGGGTGTTTCACGACGGAGTGACGACAGACGAGGAGTTCGCGGTGTACCTCGAGACGCTGCTCGTCTCGATGAGCGGGCCGAAGGCCGGGCCACGCCTGCTCGTGATCGACGCGACCCACTCGGCGGCCACGCCTGCGACGCAGCGCAGGCTGCAGGCCGACTGGATGAAGCAGCACGCAGAGCGCATTCGCGACCTTACCGTAGGCTGCGCCTTCATCATGCCCTCGGGGTT
>CAYNOM010000577.1:0-4712 GCA_964398415.1 uncultured Polyangiales bacterium
CCCCGGGCGTGCTTGCCGGCTTCGTAGTCGCAGTCGATCGTGCCCGGCAAGGCTCCGCGTCCGGGCGCGGAGGTGTAGTGCAGCACGAAGTCGAGCTGGCTGTTTGGCTCGTGACGCTGAATGCCCTCGAGGCCGGCCTGAATCTTCTGGTAGGTCTCGACGATCGCGTCTTCGGTCCAGTCTTCGGTCGAGGGCTCGGCCACGCCGTTCGACTCGGGCAGCACCACCGCGACCACGATGCGGCCCGAGGCGTAGGGCACGAACACGTTGGCCTCGGCGTCTTCGGCCGGGTCGCCGGAGGGTCGCGCAGCGCTCTTCGTCAGCGCGGTGATGGGTGCGCTTGGAGCTTCAATCTCGAACGACTCTCCCTCGGGGCGCACGAGATGCTTCGGCTCGACGCGCTCCTCGCGGTCGATGCGCTCTGCGTGGTAGCGGCTGTTGTAGAGGCGCACGAAGCGCTCTTCGCGCACGTCGGCCGCGTCGAGCGCGCCCTTGGGCACGACGCCGTCGAAGTCGCGAACGACGCCGAGGTCTGAGAGCACACGGGTGTTGCCCGAGGGCACGCGGGCGACGAGCAGGCGCGGTGGCAGAAAATGCAGCGCGCTGCCGCCCAGGGTCTCGAGTGCAGCCGTGAGCACGCGGCGGTCACTCTCGGGGTCGAGCACCAAAAGGTGCATGCCCTCGGGTGCGGTTTCGATGTTGTCGAGGGCGAGCCGGCGCTCTGGGGCGGGCGCCTCGGCGCTCGGCTCGTGATCGACGGAGCAAGCTGTGGCGGCCAGGACGGCGCTCATGCAGAGCAGCCGACCGGCGGAGTAAACACGGGTCATCGTGGTTCTCTCGTTGGGGTGGACAAGAAATGCGCGCCTGTGTGGCCGCACGCAAGGCCATCCGTGAGCAAAACGGTTCGTGCCTAGCGGTAGGAGCGCTCGTGAGCGTGAGCTTGCGCGCACGCAGGCGGCGGGACGCGCGGGCTCACGGGAGCCGATTGCGAGGCTCGAGACGGTTCCAGACGGCGAGCCTGCGCGCGTCTTTCAGGCGCTTGACGAGCGCACGTGCCTCGATGTCCGCGAAGCGTGCGCGCAGCGTGATAGCGCTCCCGTCGCGGCACAAGACGTTGGCCAGGTCGTCGGTCGTGTCGTACTCGAAGTCCTCGATCTCCTCCCAAGCGAGGAGTCGTTCGTCTTTTTGTGGATCGAGACGCAGCACGAGTCCGTCGACGCGCACGGCCACATAGGTGTCTTGACCGATGGCGCGCACGAGCTGAACGAGCGCCCAGAGCGGGCCCAGGGCCACGATCAAGATACCGAGTGCCGTCAACGCAGGTGACAGCTCCGCAGCGAATACGCGACCGGAGCTCGACAGGGCGACGAGTAGCCCGCCCAGCGGTACGAACAGCGCAAAGGCGGGAGCGAAGGCGCGCACGAGGCTGCGCGTCTGCTTCACGCGGTACCAGTCGACGAGCTGCGCAAAGCCCTCGCGAAAAGCCCGCTCCTCTTCATCGAGCGGCGGCGGCGCAGGCCCCGAGTCGTCCGCGTGCGGCATCGAGACCATCCTACAGCAGCCGCGCGGCCCGAGGCAGCCGCTGGGACTATACTCGGCGCGCATGCTCGACAACGCAAACCTCGCCCGCTTTGCCCAACGCTTGCTCGCCGGGCTCCCAGAGTCCCGCGAGGCGCTCATCGACGTCGACACCTATCGCGACGCGCCCGACTTCGAGGCGCTTTCCGCGATCGAGCAGAGCTACGTCCCAGGCTCCGCGCCGCCGAGCCCGCCGGCGGGAAGCTGGCTCAGCTTCGTCTTCTGCAAGCCCGCGCTCGAGGGCGTGCGCGTGCGCGTGCACGTGCTCGAGCCCTCGAAGCCTGGGGCGGCGCGCGCGCCCGAGCTTTGGCTCAAGCTCAAGCGCGCCGAGGCGTTGCGGGAGCTCATGCCCGAGGCGAGCGTGGTCGACGACGTGGCCGCGAGGCTCAACCGCGCCATCGTCGACTGGGCGCGCGCGCAGGTGCGAGAACCCGTGTGCGAGATCGTGTGCGAGCCCGATCGCGCCATCGCCGACGGACCGACCTGGCTGCGCACCCCCCTCGAGCTCGTGAGCACGGGCGATCGCATCTCGGTGCGCGCCCCGATGACGCAGACGCCTCTCGATCTGCCGCCGCGTTTTGCCGGCATGCATTACGTGAAGCTGATCTCGCCCAACTGGGCGGTCACCACGCTCTCGACGCCCGCGCGTTGAGCTAAACGGCGCCGTGCGCGGCGCAGTGTTCGAGAAAGGATCCACCATGCGAAACGCCATGCTCTCGGCCGCGCTCCTTCTGTGCCTGGCGCCGGGTTGTGTGAAGAAGAGCACCTACGAGGCGCTGAAGGCGCAGAAGAACGAGACCGATGTCGAGCTCGGAGAGACGCGACAGGTGCTCGCGCAGCGCACCCAGAGCCTCGAGCAGGCCCTCGCGGACGAGCGCCAAAAGTCCGAGCAACAGCGCGCACGGATAGCCGAGCTCGAGAAGGAGCTCGAGGCCGCCCAGGCCCGCCAGGTGCAGCTCCAAGACGATCTGACACAGATGGTGAGGGACGCGAGCAAGCTCAAGAGCTCCGTGACCGACATGCAGAAGGCGCTCTCGCAGCTCGAAGCGCAGCGCAAACAAACCCAGGCGCGCGTCGACGAGTACAAGCGTCTGCTCGCGAGCTTCAAGACGCTGATCGACGCGGGCAAGCTGCGCGTGAAGGTGGTGTCCGGGCGCATGGTGGTCGAGCTTCCGTCGGACATTTTGTTCGCGAGCGGCTCGGTGACCTTGTCGCAAGAGGGCTTGGCCCAGCTCAACGAGGTGGGCAGCGTGCTCGGACAGATGAAAGACAAGAAATTTCAGGTCGAGGGCCACACCGACGACCAACCGATTCGCACCACGCGCTTTCCCAACAACTGGGCCCTTGCGGCCGGGCGCGCGAGCGCGGTGGCCGAGATCCTGATCCAGGCCGGTGTGCGGCCGGAGAACATCAGCGCGGCCAGCTACGGCGAGTTTCGGCCGGTGGTGTCGAATGCGTCCAGCGAGGGCAGGCGCCAGAATCGCCGCATCGAGATCGCGCTCGTGCCGGATCTATCGAAAGTGCCCGGCTTCGAAGAGTTGGAGAAGGCCGTGCGCTGAGGAAAGGCCCGGCTCACAGCGTGCGTTCGTAGCCCCAGCCGCTTCTCAGCATGCGCAGGCGATGTCTGGGGCCCGTGTGTGCGAGGCGCGTCGGGTCGTCGTAGGCCACGTCGCCCGCGTAGAGCGAGATGATGCCCTCGTCGACCGGGGCCGGGCGTGGCACGTAGATGCGCGGGGCTGCGCTGGCGAATGCGTGGAGGGCGGCTTCGCTGTGCTCGAAGCCCGAGAGCTCGCTCAGCGTGACGAAGGTGGGTGCAGGCAGCTCGAGCTCGCCTCTCGCGCGCGCGGCGAGGGCCTCTGTCGGGCGGAGCCAGCGGTGGGCGTGGATCTCCCCGCCATCGACGACGACGTCGGCCGCCTCGCGCAGCACGCTGAGAAAGAACCAGGTGGCGAAGCGTCGCGTGGGGCCAGGCGGTGTGGTCCAGTGCGAGAGGGGCTGAAGGGCTGCTGGATCGAGCACCAGGGCGCTCTCCTCGCGCGCATCGCGTACGGCAGCCCGGCGCGCTGCTTCGGCGTCGTCGACGCGGTGCAGGCCGTCTTCGGCATCGACCCGCCCGCCCGGAAACACCCAGGCGCCCCCGTGGAACGCGAGCCGCTGGTTGCGCTGCACCAGCAGCACCTCGAGGCCGAGCTTGCCATCGCGCAACACGACCGCGGTGGCGGCTGGCTTGATCGTGATCTCGACGCTCGACATGCGTGCATTCACCCTGAAGGCGTGACGCGCCCAAAGCAAGCGCGTGTCCCCCCAGTGATCGGGTGCTTGCCGTGCTAGACCGCGGCCCATGGAGCTCGACCTGACGGACAGGGCGGTGTGGATCACGGGGGCCTCTTCGGGCATCGGAGCGGCCCTCGCGCGCGACTTCGCGCAGCGCGGAGCGCGGCTCGTGCTCTCCGCTCGGCGTGAAGAGCGCCTGCGTGAGGTGGCGGACACGTGCGGTGCGCGCGACGTCGCGCTCGTGCCGTGCGATCTGGCCGAGCTCGCGCGCTTGCCCGCGGTGGTGGAAGAGGTGCTGCGGCGCACGGGCGGCGTCGACGTGATGGTGCACAACGCGGGGGTGGGGCAGCGCTCGCTCGCGAGTGAGACGCGCTTCGAGGTCGACCGGCATTTGATCGACGTCAACTATCTCGCTCCGGTGGCGATCACGAAGGCGCTCTTGCCCTCGATGCTGATGCGCAAGAGCGGTACCTTCGTGGTGATGAGCAGCGTGCTCGGCCTGTTCAGCGCCAAGCGGCGCTCGGGCTACGCCGCGTCGAAGCACGCCCTGCACGGCTTCTTCGACGGACTGCGCGCCGAGCTTTCGGAGCAGGGCATTCGGGTGCTCACGGTGTGTCCAGGGCGCGTGCGCACCGAGTTCTCCGAGGCGGCCTTCGAGGGCGACGGCTCGCGCCACGGCAAGACCGACGAGACGAGCTACGCGGGCATCACGCCCGAGCGCGTCTCCCAACGCACCCTGCGTGCCCTCGACGCCGCCGCGGACGAGATCGTGGTGGCGCGCTGGGAGCACCTGCCCGTGCTCATGAAGCGCGCGAGCCCGACGCTGTTGCGCCGGGCCCTCGCTCGCTCGAACCAGACGT
>CAYNOM010000578.1:0-4683 GCA_964398415.1 uncultured Polyangiales bacterium
GAAGGGTATCTTCTTGGACGCCCAACGGATCAACCAATCGGGCAGGCTGCCACCCGGATCGAGATTGACCTGATACTCCACGTAGGTGGTCTTGTCGTCGACGCGCTTGAGATGAAAGTGTGAGACACAATCGGTCACACGAATCGCGCCGTCGACTGGCTTTCGCACCTTGGGCGCACACACGAGGCGCACCCAAAACTCTTGCCCAGGCTTTGCGACCTCGATAGTGCGCTTCATGATCATGTCGCGATCGCTCACCGGCCACGGCGTGTCGGTGTAGGTGTAGATGAGGTGCGTGCGCGGCCCAAGCGCGCGCACGAGCTCCACGCGGTCGGCTCCCTTGGCCCACTTGGATGCGCCCTCCGCGTCGGCCACCACGGCCAGCACGCTGAGCACGTCACCTCGAATGTTGCCCTGTCCGCGAAACGTGGGCAGCTCGCGCCCGGGCTCGTCGCGCGCGGTGACCGTGATGCCACGCTCCCGATCGATGACGCGCCACGCGCCGCCCTGCGCCAGGCACAGGCCCGACATCCCTACTGACAGTGCCAAGACCGCCATGCTCAGTCGCCACGTCATGCGCGCATCCTCACTCAGCAAGGGCCACGACGCAATGCCCCCCGAATGGCTACAGGAGCGTGGCAGGCAGGGGCTGGGCGGCGAGAGGCAGCGCATCCGCGCGGATCAGGCCCAGCACCGCCGCGATGTCGCCGTCCATGCGTCGGTCTTCATCCAGGCGCGCCACGCGCTCGCGCACCGCCGCGTGCAGCGCACGAATGGGCTCGGGCATCTCGGAAAGCCCGCGCAGCTCCACGGCCTGCGCGAAGGCGATCAGGGTGACGGCGGCCACGGTTTCTGTGAGGTCGAGGATCTGGGCCAGGTCGAGCGCCGCGATCGAGCCCATGCTCACCTTGTCTTGGTTGTGCCCTTCGGTGCTGCGGCTGAAGACGCTGGCAGGCATGGTGAGCTTCAGGGCCTCGGCCGTGAGCGCGGAGGCTGTGATCTCCATGGCCTTGAAGCCGTGATGCGAGGCCTGCTCGCCATTGCGCACCGAGACCAGGTTCTCGGGCAAGCCTCCGTTCGTGGCCGGCTTGTTGAGGAGCACGAGCTGGCGATCCATCAGGTCGGCGAGCTGCGCCACTTGGGTCTTGAGCGTATCGGCCACCAGCGCCACGTGCCCGCCGTAGAAGTTGCCGCCGTGCAGCACGTCACCGCTCTCAGGGTCGACGAGCGGATTGTCGCTCGCGCCGTTGATCTCGGTCTCGAGCAAGCGTCGGGCGAAGGGCGCGAGGTCGAGCAACACGCCGATGACGTGGGGCGCACAGCGAATCGAATAGCGGTCTTGGATGCGCCCCTGATGGGGCGCGGGATGCTCGGGTTGCTCGAGATCGTCACGAATCCAACGTGCGCACAGGGCCTGCCCGGGATGGGCTTTGGCCGCGAACAAGCGGGCATCGAAGTGCGCCGGCTGCCCACCCGTGGCAGCCACGGCCATGGCCGTCAGCGCCGCGGAGAGACGCGCGAGGCGCAGCGCACGTGCGAGCGACAAGCACGTCAGCGCGCTCATCACGCTCGTGCCGTTCATGATCGCCAAGCTCTCCTTCGGTGCGAGCTGAATGGGCTCGATGCCCGCCTGCAGCATCACGTCGGCGGCTTTCATGACGACGCCGTCGCAGTAGGCCTCACGCTCGCCCATCAACAGGGCAGCCACGTAGGACAAGGGTGTGAGATCGCCGCTCGCGCCCACCGAGCCGCGCGACGGGATCGCGGGCACGATGCCCGCATCGAGCAACGCCACGAGCTTTTCGAGCACGAGCGGGCGCACGCCCGAGTACCCCGCCGCGAGCGAGCACAGTCGCACGACCACCACCGCACGCGCCTCCGCCTCGCTGAGGAGCGGACCAACCCCGCAGCCGTGATAGCGCGGCAGGTTCTGGGCGAGGCTCACCGCCTGGCTCTGGGGCACGGCGTTCTTCACGGAAGCGCCAAAGCCGGTGTTGACACCATAGGTGGGCACACCTTGCTCGAGCCGCTGCGCGATCACGCTCGCACCGCGCCGCAAGCGCTCCATGAGCTGCGTCGAGCTGTCGAGGACCACCGCGAGCTGCCTCTTCGACACTCGCTCCACGTCCTCGATGGTCAGGGGTACAAGACCCACCACATAGGCTTCTCGTCGCGTCACCGTCCACTCCCACACGCGGCCGTCGTCACGGTCACGTCACGCACCGACCCGTCGTGGTCTGTGCCCGCGCACCACCCGCAGCACCAAGGCACAGACCTGAAACGTGTGCATCCAACTGATCAGGAGGTTGTCGCGCCACATTCGAAAGTGCGACACGCCCCCTTCCTCGCGCGCCAGATAGCGCACGCGCGTCTCGAGGTTGAGCACCGGCGTACCCGTCCAGGCGATGCGCACGGCGATCTCGGGGTCGAAGTCCATGGCCTTGCCACGTGCGCCGGCGCGGAGCGCAGCGGCGAGCGGGTAGATCCGAAACCCGCACATGGGGTCTACGATCACGGGGCCGAGGGTCTCGATGTGCGTCCAGAAGCGGGTGATCTTCCGCCCCACGAGACGCGCCCGCGGCGCCGAATCGTCGAAGCGAGGGCTGCCCAAGATGAGCGCGTCGGGATGGGTCTCGGCGGCCGCGACGAAGCGCGGGATATCCGAGATCTCGTGCTGCCCGTCGGCGTCGATCTGAAACGCGTGCGTGAAGCCCGCTTCGCTCAGCGCGACGAGCCCGGTCTTGACGGCCGCTCCCTTGCCGCCGTTCTCGGGACGATGGATCACCCGGGCGCGGCCCGAAAGCGCGAGCTGCTCGAGCTTTTCACGCGCTTCAGGCCCGCTGCCGTCGTCCACCACCCACACGTCGGGGATGAATCGCCTGACATCGTCGACCACGCGCGCGATGGTGCGAGGATTGTCGTAGGTGGGGATCAACGCCGCGATGCGTAGGCTCATGCTTTGGCCCCCCGAAAGTGAATGAGCCCCGATGACGTCGGATGCTCGCCACAGCGCATGTTGAATTGCACGAGCACGTCCGACTTGCGCGACAGCTCGAGCAAAAGCTCCGCGCCGGGCGAGACCGGACGCCGAAACTTCACGCGCGTGACCCGCGACACCGAACCGAGGTCGGGCCAGCGCCTGCGTGCCTCCTCCAACACCACGTGTTGAAGCTGCACGACACCAGGCAAGACGGGCAGCGCATCGAAGTGCCCGCGAAAGAAGCCTGAGCTCTCGGGAACGAGCACGCGCACCTGGCCGTCTGCAAGCTCTTCGCGTGGGAAGTCGAACCTGTCGAACAACGCGAGCAGCTCCGCCTGCGACACCTTGCCGGCCGCCGTGCGGGGCAGCGCATGCACGAAGCGAAAGCGTCGCGGTAGCGTGACGGGGTCGAGATGCTCCGCAAGCTGCCGCTTCAGCGTGCGTGCGTCGAGCCCATCGCCCTCCACCACGGCCAAGAGCTCGGTGCCGCGCGCGCCCGAGTCGGCCCGCGCGAGCACCCGCGCATCGCGCACGCCGGGCAGCGCACGCAGGCGCGCCTCGACGTCGCCGAGGTCGACCCGGCGTCCTCCGACCTTCACCACGTGATCCGCACGACCGAGATGCACGAAGCCCGTGGGAACGAGCTCGACGCGATCTTGGGTCGGCATCGGACGAGGCATGTCGGCGGGCAGCCACGGCGCGTCCACGCTCAGCGCCCCGTCGTCGGACACGTGAATCTGCACGCGCGGCAAGGGACGAAAGGGCTCGTCGTGCGCTTCACGCGAGGCGATGCCGCCCGTTTCGGTCGAGCCGAGCACCTGGGTCACCCGCAAGCCACGCTGGGAGAGGCGCAGCGCGACCGCGTCCGCGAGCGGCGCGCCGGAGGAGAACACGCGACGCATGAAAGGCCAGCTCGCGTCGGCATCCTCTGCGAGCGCGCGTAGGTGCGGCGGCACCGCCACGAGCACGTCTGCACGTTCGGCGTGCACGAGGGCCACGAGCTCTCGCGGCAACAGCGGCGACACGCGACTCATGGCGCCGCCTGCGACGAGGGGCACGAGCACACCGAAGAGCAGGCCGTAGAGGTGATGTGCCGGCACCGCGGACACCACACGCGCGCCCTCGAGCTCGAAGCGCGCGACGAGCGTGTCGGTCTCTTCGAGCAACTGCGAGAGCGACTTCGGGTGGGCCTGGGGCTCGCCCGTGCTGCCCGAGGTGAACGCGATCACTGCCGTGTCGGCTTCGCCCGTGGCGAGCGTCAGGGGCAGGCTGCCGGTTCCGCTGCGCGACAGGAGCTCGCGCACGTCGAGCCCCTGCCCCCCATCGCGATCATGCAGCAGGGCGACCGCGCCGGTGCTCTCGGCGAGCGCATGCACCGTGGCGGGTTGACCGTTCGACGGCAACACGGCCACGAGCCCGCGCGCCCAGCAGGCGAGCAAGCCCACGCTGAACGCATATCGATCGCCACAAGCCACCAGCACACGGGCCCCGCGAGGGGCCTCGGGCAAGCGTCTCACGAGCTCGGCCACGTGAAAGGCGAGCTCGGACGCGGTGTGCTGAGCCGAGCCGTGCGCTCCACCAAAGCAGACAGGGGTTTCGGGCCCATGGCGTCGGAGCAAGCGGGTCATCGCGAGGCCTCGGCTTCAGATCTCCTCGGAAACACCCGTGCGAGCAAGCGGTCGTGCAGCCCGGGGCCATACTCG
>CAYNOM010000579.1:0-3094 GCA_964398415.1 uncultured Polyangiales bacterium
CGATGCCGTCGTCGACATCGAAGGTGTTTAACTCGACGCCCAAGACGCCTTGCTCGTCGATGACCTTCTTCACTCGCTGTCCCACATCGTGCAGATGCACGTGACCGGGCACGAACTGGGTGAAGCTGTTGGCGATCGCGATGATCGGCTTGTTGAAGTCTGCGTCGGTCATGCCTGTGGCGCGCCACAGCGCGCGGGCACCGGCCATGTTGCGGCCCTGGGTCGAGGTACGGCTGCGAAATCCCTGCATGGTCACGAAGGTAGCTCAGGCGCGGCGCCTGTGCTGCTACGCACAGGGCGCAGAGGCGCCGATCTCAACGGGGCCTCGGCTGACGCAGGCGGGCTATCTGGGCAGAATCGGGCCGAATTTGCGCGGGATGGTATATGCCCCCCATGCGACTGCTCAGCGCTTTCGTGCTCGCGCTCTGTCTCCTCGCGTCTTCGGCGCACGCAGAGCCTCCCAAGGACGACAACCGGAGCGCACAGGTGCAGGTGTCCGACGAGTCGCCGCGCGCCATGCTGCAACGCTTCTTCACGGCCACACGCAAGGGTGACTACACACGGGCAGCGGAGTTTCTCGATGTGCCACCGAGCCGCACGGCTGAGGCGGGACGACTCGCGCGGCGCCTGAAGATCGTGCTCGACCGCAAGCTTTGGGTCGACGTGGAAGGAGCCTCGCCGGCGGCCACCGGAAACTTCGACGACGGTCTGCCTCCCCACATCGAGGAAGTGGGGCGATTGCCCGGCCCGACCGGCGCCCAAGAGCCCCTACGGCTGATTTCAACCGTGGTCGACGGGCGCACCTCCTGGCGCTTCACACGCAGCACGGTGCAGCGCATCGACGCCTGGTACGAAGCCCTGCCCGACCGGCTCGTGATCGATCACATGCCCGATCGCCTGCTGCGCATGGGTCCCTTCGAGCTCATGTGGTGGCAGTGGATAGCGCTCCCGCTCAGTGCCGTGCTTTGCTGGCTGCTCGGGCGACTCTTCGGCTGGCTCACGCGGCGCATCTTGTCGCGCTTCGCCTCACGCACCACCGTCACTTGGGATGACCTGCTCGTCGCCCGCGCGCGCGGGCCGCTCACCCTGTTCTGGAGCATCGCTTGTGGTTACGCGGTGCTGCCCTACCTGGCGCTCGCCCTACCGGCAGAAAAGGTCACGCACGCAGCCCTGAAGAGTGGGTTGGTCGCGGCCATCTTCTGGTCTGCGTTGCGCAGCATCGATCTCGCCTCCGACGTGCTGACGAGCACCGAGCTGCCGCCGACGCCGGGCACCCGGGCGGTGCTCCCGATCGCGGCCCGCTTCGGCAAGGTCGCCGTGGGGGCCATGCTGATCATCGCGGTGTTGTCGAACTTCGGCTTGCCCGTAGCGAGCCTGATCGCAGGCCTCGGCGTCGGCGGCGTGGCGCTCGCCCTGGCAGCGCAGAAGACCGTCGAAAACATGTTTGGTGCCGTGTCGATCGGAGCCGATCGCCCCCTGAAAATTGGCGACTTCGTGAAGGTCGGCGAGCTCCTTGGCACCGTCGAGAGCATCGGCCTGCGCTCCACGCGCATCCGCACGCTCGATCGCACGCTCGTCACCATTCCCAATGGCGGGCTCGCAGACTCGCGCATCGAGTCGTACACCGAACGCGATCGCATTCGCTTCACGACGATCCTCGGCCTCGAGTACGGTACGAAGCAAGCGGTGCTGCGCGAGGTGATAGCGAAGATCGAGCGCACCCTACGCGAGCATCCAAAGATTTGGCCCGACACCGTGGTCGTGCGCTTCGCGGAGTTTGGGCCCTACTCGCTCAACATCGAGATCATGGTTTGGTTTCTCGTGACCGACTTCAACGATTTTCGGGCGATTCGCGAGGGCGTGCTGTTCGACATCATGACGATCGTGGAGCAGGAAGGCGCCGCCTTCGCCTTCCCCACGCAGACCCTGCACCTCTTGCGCGCAAACTGAGTCGGTCAGTCGCAGCCCCGCGGCGGATCGCTCGTCACCGACTCGGGTGCACGGTCCACGTGTTTGTCGAAGAAGGCTTCGAACGCCGCTGCATCGAAGCAGTCGCTCTCGAGCCTCTGGCCCCAGGCGAGCAACGCAAAGCGCGTCTCGATTGCGGGATCAGGCGCCGAAAGGAGAAACGGCGTCTCGCCTTCGAGCTCCGTCAGCCACTCTTCGAAGCCCGCACAGGCGACGTCCGCATCACCGCAGCGATGCAGCACCACCACACCGCCATGCTCCAGGTTGTGCACCCAGCGCTCAGGCGACACGGGTGCGTCGTACAAGCCCCAGACAGCCCAGCACGCGGCGTGGTCGCCCCCCGCAGGCGGATAGTCGGGGTAGTCGATGGCACCCATCAGGTGCTCTGCGCTCTCGATCTTCAGCGACAGCTCGCAGGCACCACACGCCGTGCATACGGCCTCGGTAGGCCTCGCCGCGCCGTCTCCGTTGGGCGAGTCGTCACTGTTGCCGCAGGCGAGAAGCAGGAGCGAGAGGGCGAGTCCCAGCGAGCGCGTCAGCATGGGGAGATGTTGCACGCGCCCCACCCTGAGCGCCACCGTACTCAGTACAGCTCAGGCAAGTCTCGAGTCGCGCAGGGCCGCGAGGTCGACCTCGTAGAGCTCGAGGTAGCGATACACCTGTTTACGCGAGCGGCCGAGCTCTTCAGCGGTGCGCCGGATGTTGCCCTGATGGCGTTCGACCGCAGCCAGCACCTGCTCGCGTGTGGGCGGTGAGTGCCGGTCGACGGCGTCGTGCGGTCGTGCTGGAGGCAGCGTGAGGGCCTCGTGATTCGAGCTGGCTTGGGGACGCTCACTCGCTCTAGCCGCGCGCCGCTGAAGCAGTCGAAGCTCACGTGTACCCTCCCGCGCTCCGAGTAGGCGGATGCGCTTGGCCACAGCCAGAAGCTCGTGAACATTGGATGGCCAAGGGTCGACCAGCAGCGCTTCGACCACGTCGACGGGCAGATGCTCGACCTCCTCGCCCAGCGCGCTGCGCAGGATGGGCAACACGTCTTCCGGGCGCTCGCGCAGGGGCGGCGTACGCAGCGTGATCTGGGCCAGTCGCGCGTACAGATCGCCAAGAAAGCCCCCGCGCTCGACCTCGC
>CAYNOM010000579.1:3194-4669 GCA_964398415.1 uncultured Polyangiales bacterium
CCCTCGGCGACCCGCCGTTTGCCCGTGCCGCGCTCGCCCGTGATGATCACGCTCGCATCCTCGCGCGCCACGCGCAAAAGCTCGTGCCTCAGGCGAGCCACCGACGGCGCGGTGCCGAGCAACCCCTCGACCGCGGCCGTGTGCGAATCGATGGGTTGCATTCGGAACAAGAGCAACGTGTCACCGATGCGCAGGACGTCGCCGTCCTCGAGCCGACGACTCGCAATTCGCTCGCCGCCGACGCTGGTGCCATGTTGACTGTTGTCGCGCAGCTCGACGCGGCGTCCTCTGTCTTTGACCTCGAGCCGCGCGTGATTGCGCGAGGCCCGGGGGTCGCGCACGGTGATCGTGTCGGCCGCGACCGATCGGCCCACGCTCCACACGCCGTCGCCCAGGACACGCGGCTCCTCTTTGACGCCCGCCACGGAGAACAGCCAGTGCAGCGTCGGGCGGGCCACCGGCTTCTGCTCGCGCTCCCCCTCGGAGCGCACCGTGCTCGTCCGTTCCCAGGCCATGGCGCGTCCCACATGGTACGCACTCATCCTGCCCATTTCCGCCAATTAGTTTGGTCGCCCGCGCTGCCAAGGGCGCCTGCGTCCCGTCCTCGGGCAGGCTCACAAAGCGCTCAGAACGTGGGCTGCTCGACGATCGGCACCCCGCCGATACGCCGGGCCTCACGCGCCTTCTGCGTCTTTGGCTCGGTCTTCTGGCGAACGCGCGACGCGGCCTTGCGTGGCGGTTTCTTCGAGGGCTCGTGCGCCTCCGACTCAGCGCCCGCCTCGGGCGACGTGGGAGACTCGGCAACTCGGGCAGCAGGGCTCGGAGCCAGGGGGGCCTCGCTGCGCGCGGCCTCGACGCGGGACGGCTGAGGCGCGACCGCGGCTGCCTTCGAAGGCAGCGGAGGCGGCAAAGACGGACTCCTGGGTACGAGCAGCAGCCACGACAGCGCCCCGGCCACCGCGACCGAGAGCGCCACGAGCGCCCATAGCGTGACGCGCCTGCCGCTCACACGCGCCTGAGTGGCCGCGGCGTGGGACACGCGCTGCTCGAAGGAGCGCTCTTCGCCAGCGGTCGAAACCAATGTTTGGGCCGCCGCATCCGCGAGCACTGAGACCGGCGGACGCTCGCTCGGCCGACCCACGAGCGCGGCCAAGTCTGCAGGCTCGACGCTGCGCGCCTCGGGACAGGCTTCGAGCAGCTCACGTCGCAGCTCGCGTGCGCTCTCTGGACGTCGTGCGGGATCGGCCATGAGGCCATGCAGCACGGCCGCATCGAGAGCAGCGCTGACGTTGGGCACGAGACTCGAGAGGCGCCTGACCTGGGAGCTGCGGGCTTGTTCGAGGACGGCGAGGTCGCTGTCGCCGTCGAACAACGGCCGCATCGCGAGCATTTCCCACAGCACCACCGACGCGGCGTACACATCCGTGCGATGGTCGACCTCGCGACCCCAGGCCTGCTCGGGCGACATGTACGCG
>CAYNOM010000580.1:0-4649 GCA_964398415.1 uncultured Polyangiales bacterium
GGAGAGATCTTGATGCAACGTAAGTACTTCGTTCGCGGCCTGGCCGCGGCGATGGTGGCGTGCCTGTCCGCACCCCTCGCCAACGCAGAGGTGGCAGAGTTCGACTGCGGCGACACTCGCGGTTACCAGCCTGGCTCACCGTGGCCGACCGCCGGTCGCTGCTCGACGCGACTCGGTCTGTCGGGCGTCAAGGGCACCCGCGTGTCGACGGTCAACTGGCAGCTCGAGCTGGGCGAGCTCGTCGGCTCGGCGGTGATCGCCGCCGACGGCACCCAGTACATCGGTGTAGGCACGAAGCTGGTCGCGGTCGCTCCGGATGGGACGCGGCGCTGGGCCGCGGAGCTTGGCTCCAAGGTCGAGGAGTCAGCAGCCATCGGCTGGAACGGCGTGGTGTACGCGGTCGCCAAGGATGGAGCGCTGGTCGCCCTCGACCCGAGAACAGGCGCACGCGTTTGGACGTACACCGCGCGCGCCGAGCTCGACACCGCACCGGTGATCGACGGGCACGGCTCCATTTACGTGATCGACAAGGCCGGTATCGTGCACGCCGTTCAACCCGACGGCACGGCACGCTGGACGCGCTCGCTGGGCGGTGCGAACCACAGCGCCATCACCCTTTCGCGCAACGACCTTACGCTCTACATCGGAAGCTCCGACAAGTCCGATGAGGACGACCCGAAGGGCAAGAAGAAGCACGAAAAGGAGATCTACGGCATCAGGGCGCTCAGCGCCCTCGATGGATCGCTTCAGTGGACCTCGCCGGTCAATGAGAAGCTGACGGCGCCCGCAATAGGCAAGGACGGAACGCTGTACGTGGGCTCCGACAAGGGACGTCTACTCGCGCTCTATCCCCACGACGGGAGCATTCGCTGGAGCGTCGATCAAAAGAGCTGTGCTGGCGGCTGCGGTGAGTGGAAGAAGATCGATCAGGCCCCTGTCATCGGCCCGAACGGCTTCATCACCTTCGGCACCAAGGAGGGCATTCTGGTGCGTGTCTCACGTGCCGGAGAGGTGCAATGGGCGCTCGACCTGGGCGACCGCCCCTGGGGCTCGCCGGTGCTCGATGAGGATGGCGTCGCGTTCGTCGCCACCCACTATGGTGCGCTCTATGCCATCGACCCGAGCGCGGAGGTGCTGTGGTCGCTGGACGGTGGCGATCACTTCCATGCCACTCCCGCTCTCGGAAGCCAGGGCACGCTCTACCTCGGCACCAAGTACGGCAAGTATTACTCGATCGGCGTTGGGCCGAGGAGCTCGTTCTCGAGCATGCCTACGCAGCCCACGAACGTGCCCCCGCGAGATGACGAGGGCAACAACCTCTCGCGCGGCGTCAGCTACTGTAGCGCGCTGCCACTGCCCCTCGAGATCGAGCAGCGCGACCTGTCTCCAAAGAACGTGCCGTTCTCGAGTCTGGAATCCCTGCGGTACCGGGGCTTGAAGGTGAACCGCCCCGGCTTGATGGCCAACTACGTCAATGGAACCTTCCGGCCGCAGACGACCGGTGCCACGAGCGATCTCGCCTGCTCTCCGCGTCTGTGCGACCTCGACAACGTGCCCCTCGACCCGAAGGTGAGCAATCTGCTGCTCAACTTCAACCCTCTGAACCAAGCAGACTACGACCAACAGATTCAGCAAATCCCAGCCGAGCTGCGTCAGCCCTGCTCGGACCTGCCGCTCACGGACGAGAAGGACTGCTACATCCCAGACTTCGCGCAGGTCGGCGCCTCGTGCGGCGCGGGCGACCTGGCGTGCCCGCCCGACCACCAGTGCGCGAGCGTGTGCACCGACGATCCCAACATCGACTCAGAGGATGGCTGCGACAAGCGCGTACCCCGCTGCGTCAAGCTCGTGCCCAATCCCCTGTGCGAGGGACAAGAGGACCTTGGCGACATCGAAGGATGCTTGGCGGTCCAGGAGTGTGCGCGTGAGGATGACCGGCTCAGCGAGGCCGAAGCCACCCTGCAGTGCAGCGGAAAGAGCTGTGAGGAGCTTCGACAGGAGCAGACGGCGAAAGCCGAAGCTCCTCCGACGGTCCAACCGGACGCCATGCAGCCCATGAACCTCGACGCCTTGGGCATCGACAACTTGGAAGAGCCCATGACGTTCTGCAATGCCTCCGAGAGGCGAGCTGTCGCGGACAAGATCAGCGACGGCGGTTCGCCAGCTCAAGGTGGCGGTGGCAAGAAGAAATGGGGAATCTTTCACGACGCCAGCTTCAAGACGAACTACGATCTGGTAGCGGGTCCGCTCGGCGTGCCTCTTCCTCAGGTTCACGGCGAGGCCATCTTCAAGCTCGACGGCAGAATCTGGGACAAGCCTGTGTCCATCATTGACCTCGAAGCGGTGGCAGACGCAGACCTGCGCGGAGCCAACGTAGGCAGTCGGGCCGGCTTCAAGTTGTTCGGCTACGACATCGCGACCGTCAGCGCCGGGGCTTCGCTCAGCGATGGCCCGAAGGTTGGCGGCGATTTCACGAAGTCGCAGTTGGCACTTCGGCAGCTCGAAGCGAAAGTGAATACATACTCCCAGGACGCGCGGGCTCGCCTCGCCCAGCTCGCTCGCGCCCACAAGCGCATCTTTGTGGACGCGCCCAACGCGGGCGCCCCCATCATCACCCAGGCGCTGTGTGAGGACATCCTGGCCGACGACGCGTTCGAAAAGCGCGTCACGGGCAAGGGCGCCACCAACCTCCTCAGGCGCTTTCCGCAGCAGTACGCGGTGATCAACGGCATCGCGCGCCACAAGCAGGTCGATGCCAACGGCAAGGTGACCTTGGGCCCCGAGGTCATGCTCCACACCGTCTGTGATGCACCCCTGACCAAGACCACGGCCAGCCTGCTGATGAACGAGCTGGTCGAGCGCTACGCCGCCGCAGCGGGCGGCATCGAGGACGCCGTGCGCGGCGAGTACGACCCGAGGAAGCCGGACTCCGTGTTCTCCGAGTTCAACGCGGCCCTGGCCGAACAGTACCAAGACACGCGCGACGATCTCGAGGATCCGGCGACCCAGGCTCTCTACAAGAGCTCGACCCAGACCCGCTACGACAGCGAAGTCTACATCAAGGGCACCAAGCAGGAGTTCTCGTTGGCAGCCGTCAGCGCCACCTTCCCCATCGGCCCAATTGCCCTGGTGGTCGATGTGCAGGCCACCGGCTTTTGGGGCATTCGGGGCGGGGTCGACTACGGCTTCGAGCACCGCCTGTTCGAAGCGCCCCAGAAGCCTGACGACAGACTCGTCAGCTTGTGGGCGAACGCCACTGTAGAGCCCTATGCTGGCGTCGAGCTCGACCTCTACGTGGGCGTGGGCTTCGACTTCGGCATCGGAGGCGCATCGGTCGGCATCAACGGCGAGCTCGTGCTCGTGGAGATCGGCGTGCCCCTCGGTGGAAAGGCGGAGCTGTTCGTGACCCAGAAGGATCTCGAGCCTGCGCAGCAAGCCATCGAATGGCCGGCGTCGGTAGCGCGCTTTGCGAGCACGGCCGAGCCGTTCCTCGGGCGCAAGCAGTTTGCCATGGGCGCTGCCATGGGGGTGACGGCCGGCATGAACGTCGAAGCGCTGCGCGGCGACCTCAACCTCGCCCTACGCGTCAGGCTGCTCTGGAAGACGAAGACCTGGAAGAAGAAGATCGCGGAGCTCAAGGGCTTCCAGAAGACCTACCGCTGGGTGGCCTCGAAAGACCACGAGATCGGTAAGGTAGACTTGGAGACAACCGAGCTGCGCGACGCCATTGGCACCGTGGTTCCCAAGGGCCAGTTCGCGGAGTACATCAACGCCATCCCCTTCCCAGCCGTAGACGCCATCGATGGCTCGGTCTTCCGAACGCTCAAGGACGCCTTCGACGGGATCGGAGTCGTGAACGCTGCCACGCCCCAGGACCAGGGCCAGCAGCTCTATGAGAACAACTATGCTTACTTTGCACAGGGCCCTGGACCCCATCAGAACTTCGACGCCGCGGGGAAGCCCATCGACGGCTGGCAGCCCATCTACACGGCAGCCGGTGTACCGCAAGCGGTGATCGACGAGCAGAACCGCCTCGCCCAGAAGACAGACATGTTCAACGCCTGCTTTGTCGTGATCCAGTAGCCCAGAGTAGCGCGGGCGAACAACGAAGAGGATCGTCGTGAGCAAGAAGCACTGGCTCCTATCTTTGCTGGTCGTCGCCCTCCTGGGGACGGCCCTCTTTGCTGCTGTTCAACTGCGCATGCCCTCCGGAACCGGGGGAGAAGGGACAGTCGCCTGGCTTCCCTTTCGTCCCGGTGACATTCACCGTTACAGTCTCACACTGCGCACGCAAACCCAGGCGAGCGGCCAGACGCTGATCGACTACACCTTGACCGGTACGTGGCGTATCGACGTGTTGCGCAAGGACGACAAGGGCGTCGTGCTGCACGCGCGCATCGAAGATGCCAAGCTCGTCCCCGCGGGGCGCAGCGTGCCCGCCGACGCGAGTGCGCGTATGGCCCAAGCCCAAGCCGACTTCGCGCGCCCCATTCAGTTACGGCTCGATGCCCAGGGGGCGCTCACCAGCGTGGCCGACGACGGCCTGCAGGAGCTGCAAGTGCGGTCCATGGTACGCGCCGTGGCCGGCGTGAGCCAGGTGAGCGGCGAGCGCGAGGGCAAGGCCCGCTGGGAGCGCGAAGAGTGGGACA
>CAYNOM010000581.1:0-4647 GCA_964398415.1 uncultured Polyangiales bacterium
TGAGCCATTTTTCGACAGCTCTTCACACGACGTTGGTGTACAGGGCCTCGATCTGCGGCATGAAGCGCTGCACTGCGTGCTGCCGCTTGAGCTTGAGGGTCGGCGTCAGCAAGCCGTTCTCGGGGCTGAAATCCTCTTTCACCACGCACAAGGCGCGCGGGCGCTCGAAACTGCGGAAGTCGGCGGAGTAGCGCTCGATCTCCTGTTCGAGCAAGCGTTGTGTCGCCGGACACACACTGAGGTCTGGCCCGAGTGTGAGCCGTGCCTCTTTGGCGAGGTGCTCGAGCGCCTGCACGTCCGGCACCACCACCGCCACGTTGAAGGGCCGATTGTCGCCGTAGATCATCACATTCGTGATGGCCGGCGAGAGCTTGAGCGCCTCCTCGAGCGGTGCGGGCATCACGTACTTGCCGTTCTCGAGCTTGTACTGCTCCTTGATGCGGCCCGTGATGTAGAGGAAGCCGTCTTCGTCGAGATAGCCGAGATCGCCCGTGCGAAATCCCCCGTCGGGCATGAGCACCCGCGCGGTCTCCGCAGGGCGTCCGTGGTAGCCGCGCATCACGTTGGGCCCGTACACGACGATCTCTCCGTCGTCGTCGCCGCCGGTGACGCTGCGATCGATCACGACGCGCACGCCGGGGATCGGCTGCCCCACGCTGCCGATCTTGTTGAAGCCCGGCCGATTGACGCTGACGACGGGGCTCGTCTCGGTGAGGCCATACCCCTCGAACACGGTGATACCGAGGGCCTGCACGAACTCGGCGACCTTGGGATTGAGCGCCGCGCTGGCGCTGATCGCATACTTGAGCTTGCCCCCGAACTTCTGGCGTACGCGCGCGAACACCAGCTTGTCGCTGAGCAAAAGCTCCGCACGCTCACCCAATTCGAGATGCTCGCCGTGGGCCTTCTCGGTGGCCAACTCGACCCCGTCCTCGAACAGGTGACGCACGATGGCGGGCTTGTCCTCCATCTGCTGGTGCACGGCCGCGTAGAGCTTGTTGAACACGCGCGGCACGGCGAACAGCACGGTCGGGTGCACCTCGAGCATGTTGTCGACGAGCTTTGGTAGATCGTCGTTGATCGCGATCGAGCAGCCCATGCTCAGCAACATGTACAGCTCCCCCACCTGTCCGAAGGAGTGGGCCCAGGGCAAAAACGACAGCGAACGGTCGTGGGGCTCGAACGTGAACACGCGATGCACCGCGTTGATGTTCGAGATGATGTTGTCGTGGGTGAGCAGCACGCCCTTCGGCATGCCTGTCGTGCCGGAGGTGTAGATGAATGCGGCGACGTCGCTCGATTGGGGCTCGAACGTGGGGCTCACCTCATGCGGAAGCAAGCGCGCGTAACTGTCGGCATCCGTCGCATCGCCCTCGAAGCACACCACGTGCTCGAGCTCGGGGAGCTCGGCCGCGAGCGAGCGCAGAATTAGCGAGATCCCACGGTTGGCGGTGAACACGGCCTTGGCGCCCGAGTCGCGCAGGATGAAGGCCCACTCCTTGGGGAGCTGCGCCTGGTACATGGGAACGAGCTGGGCCCCCACGCCATAGGTCGCCCCCGACAGCACCGCCCACTCCTCGCGGTTGTCGGAGATCACGGCCACTCGGTCCCCGGGTCCGATACCGAGCGAACGCAACCCTCCCCGCAGGCGACCCATGCGCTCGGCCAAGTCGACATAGCGAATGAAGCTCCACTCGCCGTCGCGCTTCGTGCCCAGGCAGGGATGATCTGCGTAGCGCCGCGTGCTCTGTTCGAGCATGTCGACGAGGGTTCGAAACTCGGTCATGGCACCCTCCCACCTCCATGGAGATGCAAAGGTCATTCCCGACCGAAACTCGCTAAAATCCGCGTCTTCGTCCGCGACCGGGACACACACGAGCGCAGCGGCTGCGCGTGTGTCGTCAGGTGCGCAAGACCTGCGAGAGCGCACCGTCCCCCATCCGGGGCAGGTGCTTCACTCGGCAAACTCGCAGTGGTATTGCAGCTCGAACTCGCGCAGCACCGGCGTTTCGGTCTGGTTGGGCGAGGCGTTCAGCACGGCCGAGATCCTCAGGTTGGGATCGTCCGCTTGCACCTTCGCCGCTGCCAGGGCCTGGGCCACCTTCAGCGCGCCGCTTTCGGTCCCCTTGGGCACGGGGATGACGACGGCCATGGCGCGGCTCAGCTCAGCCTTGGTGGGCGCCACCCGCAGCTCGAAGCGCATCGACGTCTCGCCCGGCGCGCTCGCCTGCCAGCGCAGCTCGCCCCAGCGTGGCCGCTCGGGCCCGACACAGGTCGAGCTGGCGTCGTACTCGCGCACGTACACGGCCTCCTTCGCGTACATAGGGAGGCGGCTCTTGCAGTCCTTGGCGCAGGCGCCGGCCAAGCCCGTGTTGTTTGCGCCGTCGTCGCACAGCTCGTCACTCGTGACGATGCCGTCGCCACACACGCTCGCGCACTCGGTACGACCGAAGAAGAAGCCGCCGAGCTCGAGGCGATAGTTCGACTGCGTGGTGTGGCGCTCGGCCTGGAACACGGCGGCTTCGTACAGGCCGCCTTGGGTCAAACCGAAGTGTTGGGCCGTGGTGTCCGAGAGCGTGACCGAGCCCTCGAGCGCGCCGTGTACACCACCGAGATCGACCGCGAGCCTGCCGTTGATGAACACCCAGACGTCGTCATCGCCGCGGAAGGTGAGCTTCTGTCCCGGCTCGTACTGAAACCAGAAGCGGACTTCGCTCGTGAAGTGGAAGTTCTTGCCGCTGGGTTGGGGCTCACCTTCGGCCGCGAAGCCACGTCCGGTCAGCGGAAAGAAGCTCGCGCTGTCGAAGACGTACGTGCCCTTGTTGGTGCGCGTCACGCGCAGCTTGTCGGCGAAGGTCTTGCTCTTGCTCGAGTCGTTGTACCATTGATTGAAGTTGGCCTTGGTGGAGAGCGAGTTGTCGTTCTTGATGACGGGTACCGGCTTCTTGTTCGCCCCCCACAGCGTCTCCACCATCCCTGTGCGCGATCCGCAGCACCAAGACTGGAAATCCGGGTGGCCCTCGTTGGGATTGGCCTTGGGATTGTTCGCGCGAAAGTCGCGATACACGATCGGCAAGTCCATGTAGGCCGGCGGTGAGCCCGACGTGAGCTCGCACTTGAAGCCGGCTTCGAGTGTGCACGTGGCCGAGCAGCCATCGCCGCTGCGCGTGTTGCCGTCGTCGCAGCCCTCGCCGGGCATCACCTTTCCGTCACCGCACACGGCCTCGCACACGCCGTTTGCACAGTTTGGCTCGCGGGCGCAGAAGGGCGTACAGCCGTCACCGATCTGCAGGTTCGCATCGTCACACTGCTCGCTACCTTCGCGCCGGCCGTCGCCGCACACCGTGCGCGTACAGTCGCTGCCCGGGGTCGCGCAGTGAAAGCCGTCTTCGAGTCGGCAGTCTGCCCCGCAGCCGTCGCCGGCGCGCGCGTCGCCGTCGTCGCACTCCTCGATGCTCTCCACCTTTCCGTCGCCGCACACCGCTGGGTCGTCGAGGTCGCCGCGCTTTTCGGCGTCGACCAACGATTGGATGGCGATGCCACCGAGCTCCGCGTCGTACTCGCACTGCGGCGCGTTCACGTCGTCGAGATCGTTGGCGGTGGGACGATCGAGCCCGTAATAACAGGCGGGATTACACGTGTTGCACTTGGTGGGCTGCTGGATGAGCGCCTGGCCCACGCGACCCACCGGCCCCGACTTCTCCTCGACGCGCGGGGCCCGAATCATGTACTCGACGAGCGACTCGCAGGCGGACCACACGCCGTCGCGACACGCCATGCTGCCTCGCCCGCACGTCAGCGTGTCGTGGTCCGACACCTTCGGATCGGCGAAGCAGGTGACGGGCAAAGAGCCCGGCTCGCACGCACAACCGGGCCTTTCGTCCGTGCACGCGGGCGCACCGTTGACCGCGGGATCTGCGGCGCGCTGGGTCGGTGCAGCCGAACCCGCTGGCGCGACTTGCTCGGAGTCGCAGCCGAGCATGAGCGCAACGGAGGCGACGATCCACTGCGCGGCACCGACCTTGGCTCGTTCGATCTTGCGCATGTCACTCACACTCCACGCTCACGCGACGCAGCTCGTAGGCGCCCGAGCCCGCGACCTCGTCGGTAAAGGCCAGGTGCAGGCTCTTGCCGTCGGGCGAGATGGCGAGCTGGGTTTCGAGGTCGAATGCGCTCAGCATCGTGACCTCTTCCGCGTCGATGCGACGCGCCTGCTCGTCGAGCAGGGCGAGGCGCAGCGCACGCGCCCCGTCGAAGTCGCTGCGATAGGCCACGACGAAGCCTCCCCGGAACGGCACGATCTGGGGCGACAGGCCCTGCTCGTGGCTCTCGGTGACGACGCGCTCGACCCCGTTGGGCTGGCCTGAGAGATCGAACGGACGCACGCGCACCTCGGCGCGCTTGCCTGCCACGCGCACGTCGAAGGCGAGGGCGCCTCCCACATCGGTGGTGGCCAGCGACAACCGGCCCTCGGCGTCCCCGTCTGCGTCGACACGCACGGGCTCGGCCGAGGGTGCACCGTCGCGGTCGAGGCGCTGCAACATCACGCTGCGCGTCGCCCGCTCGACCCACGCGAGCACGTAGCCGTCGCCGAGTCGCGACAGCGCGGGACGGCCGAGCACATCGGTTGGCTGCGCGACGGGCAGA